>CAYUKT010000017.1:4609-14449 GCA_964445285.1 uncultured Bacteroides sp.
TTCCATATCTTCCGGCGTGTTCTTGATATCACTGGGCAGACACAGTCCCCTGTCAAAAATATCCTCTCCCACGCTGCTGCCATCCTCATTGTGCGGGAAGAAATCATACGCCGCAAAGACCGGCTGTAAATGCATGGGCTTCCAGATCGGTCTGCTCTCCGCATTGATCTTCTGATCCAATGCATCCATGACCATATCCGGCGTCACACCACAATCCCTGGCTATGGTCATGCAGGAAAGCCAGTTATTGGCATCCCCCTGCGGATTCATGGGATTCATGGTTATCTCCGGGATATCCGCAAAAGCCGCCTTATACTGCTCGTAGATAGCTTTTTTGGCAGCCTTATGCTCCTCTAAGTGAATCAGCTGTCCCCTGCCGATACCGGCCGTAACATTGCTCATACGATAATTATACCCAATCTGGGAGTGTTGATAATGTCTGGCGGGATCCCTGGCCTGGGTTGCCAGAAATGTGGCCCTTTTCACTGCCCCTTCCTCCGCGGAGACTAACATGCCGCCCCCGGAAGTAGTGATAATCTTATTGCCATTAAAAGAATAGATTCCATATTTGCCATAAGTGCCTGTATGTCTTCCCTTATAAGTACTGCTGAGGGATTCCGCCGCATCTTCGATCAGCGGCGTGCCGTGTGCCTTACAGATTGCCATGATCTCATCCAGCTTCGCCGGGGTACCATATAAATGCACCACGATGACTGCTTTGGGGTCAGGATATTTTTCATAAGCCCGCTCAAGGGCCGCCGGAGACATATTCCAGGTGTCAGGTTCCGCATCAATAAAAACCGGCGTTCCATTCTCATACACAATCGGATTACAGGTCGCCGAGAAAGTCAGGTCTGACACAAATATCACATCGCCCTGTTTCACATCCAACAGCTTAAGAGCCAAATGGATTGCTGCCGTACCGGCGCTCAACGCCGCCGCATAACCACATCCTGTATATTCCGCCATCTCTTTCTCCAGAGCGTTCACATTAGGACCCAAGGGCGCCACCCAATTCGTATCAAACGCCTCTTTCACAAACGCCTGCTCTTCCCCATGCATCGTGGGAGATGATAAATAAATCCTCTTCTTCTCCATATCCCTGTCCTTCCTTTTGCGCTCAAATCTGTAAAGAAAATACCTCGCCTGGGCATCTTCTCATGTGAGTAAAACTGCAAAACTACTTATAACATTTATCCCAACCTTACACCTGGCTATGATAAGTCGGCACAATCTTGCGGATCAACGGCCTGATATCGGAATTCTCCATCTGACATTCATCCTTCAGCTCCTTCAGCTGACAGAAGAACTCCTGCTCGTCCAGCTCAATGGGTTTTCCAATGTGGATCATCTTATTGGCCGTGTCGCGCATTCCCTCCTCGTCCATCAGAAGTTCCTCATAAAGCTTCTCCCCCGGACGAAGTCCTGTAAATTCTATCTTGATATCTTCTCCCACGCGATAGCCGGAGAGTTTGATCAGATTCTCCGCCAGCGTAAGGATTTTTACCGGTTCCCCCATATCCAGCACGAAAATCTCCCCGCCTTTCGCATAGGCGCCGGCCTGCAATACCAGGGACACCGCCTCCGGGATCGTCATAAAGTAGCGGATAATGTCCGGATGAGTAACCGTAACCGGGCCGCCAGCCGCAATCTGCTTGCGGAACAGGGGAATCACACTGCCATTACTGCCCAGCACATTACCGAAACGCACCGCCACAAACTCCGTGTCATAATGCTTGTCAAACGTCTGGATGATCATCTCACAGATCCGCTTGCTGGCACCCATAATGTTGGTGGGGTTCACTGCCTTATCCGTAGAGATCATGACAAACCGCTGCACATCGTTCATGGCCGCCGCCTGGGCCGTCTTGAAAGTGCCGAATACATTGTTCTTGATAGCCTCTGTAGGACTGTCTTCCATCAGTGGCACATGCTTGTGCGCTGCAGCATGGTATACGATATGGGGCTTATATTTTGAAAAGATATAATTCATCCTGTTAGTATTGCGCACGGAGGCAATCAACACCACCAAGTCCAAATCAGGATATTTCTGTTTCAATTCCTGTTGTACATCATAGACCGAATTTTCATAGATATCCACGATCACCAGCTGTCTGGGCTTATGTGTTGCAATCTGCCTGCAGAGCTCACTGCCGATGGAACCGCCGCCGCCAGTCACTAACACGACCTTACCCTGAACGTAACCAAGAATAGAATCCAGATCCACACTGATCGGATCTCTGCCCAGCAGATCCTCCACTTCCACATCACGCAGTTTGCTGACATTGACTTCGCCGTTCACCAGCTGATACATACCCGGCAGAGACCGGAGCTTACAGTTCGTATCTTTACAGATCTCCAGAATCTCCTTGATCTCAGACCGGCTGGCAGAAGGCAGCGCCACGATGATCTCATCCACTTCATAAATATCCGCACTCTCCACAATCTTATCCCGGCCGCCGACCACCTTGATGCCCTGAATATACCTGCCCCATTTTCCCTTGTCGTCATCGATGACACATTTGATGACCATGGTGGAAAAATTACTGTTCACGATCTCCTTGATGATCACATTGCCCGCCTCGCCGGCGCCGATCACCATCACCGAGATCCGGTTCTTTTTATTTTTCTGTTTATGTTTTAAACTCCTGAAAAAGCGATAGGAAAATCTGCTGGCAAAGATACAGGTGACCAGAAAAAACACATAGAAAAGATGATAACTTCTGGGCACCGCCTGATAGGAGGCAGACTTAAAAAACTGCAGTCCAATCCCATCCACAATCGTTGACAAAAGACAGGATACCACGATATTCTGTAACTCTGTCTCCCCCGCAAACGCCCAGAGACTGCTGTAAAGCCGAAACATATAAAATATAAACAGGGTCAAAGCAATATTGATCGGCAAGAACATTTCTATCGGATGCAGAAAATACTGCGGAATCGCATCCATATGGAACTCATACCGGGCCAATATCGCCAGATAACTCGACAGAATGATGCTGATGATATCATAGATAATCAGACAGGTCCATCGATAAAATAATTTTACATTAAAAGGTTTTCGTGTCTTTTTCATATCCGCGTCCAGTTTCCTAACTTTCTTCTCTCCGTATATCAAATAACAGCGGCGCCAGTGTCAATAACAGACAGTACGCGATCGGACAACAGGGATGGAAAATCCACTCCGCCAGCCCCGCCACTGCAAACAAAATCAGAATCGTTAACGGCAGCGCGGCACACACCGTATCATCCTTTCTCTTCCGATAGTAGATAAACGCCTGTATCAACGTACCCGCACCTAACAGGATAAATACAATTCCCACATAAATACCATGGTCATATGCCACCTGTAAATAAATATTGTGTGCATGTACCAGGAAATTACCATCAGCTTCCGTAATTCCCATCTCCTCATGTCCAAAGGCATTCAGGTTATTGTAATACTGTCTGAATATATATAATCTGCCGTTTGTGTAGGACTCTTCTTCCTCCGCTTCCTGTGCGGATACCGCTGCCATATCATCAGATGATGCCAGAAGGATCGGCGGCTTCTCTTTCAAATATAATTCTTTATACACAGGCGCACTGTCGGCTGCGGAAAAGAACAGGAAGGCATTTAAACACTTTTCTTCCGGAATCCCCAGCACCTTCATCTGGAACACCTGCACAAAACGTTCTACCGTAATATAATAGTAAGAATCCATGTCCCTGCCATGCATCAGTTCCATAGGGATCTCCTCAATCTCCAGAGGTTCCGGCTCCGCCGTCACAGAGGGCAGAATACGCTGGGCCGTAAAAACTGCCGGGAAACAAACGAGCACCGCAAGCGCCATCATCCCTACGCTCTGTGCAAGCCGCTTCCACTTGTTTTCCATGGAAAGGCATACCACCGGGATCGTTATCACTGCAGTCACCAAAATCGCCAGATATCCGGTCCTGGAAAGCGTAAACACCAGATAAGCCACAGAAACTCCCAGAATGGTCAATTCTTTATAAGTACCGGCAAACGAAGGATTTCTTCTGTAGGCATCCAAAAACTTCACCAGTGCTGCACACACTACCAACGCCAGATACACTGCCGAAATCGTCACCGTATGGAAGATAAACGGATATCTGTAATAGCGGAAATACATATAAGGTCTATGCATCAGGCAGTAAATTACCATCGCCCCAAAGTGAAGCAGAATCCCATTACATATATTCTGCAACAATGCCGGCTTTTTATCCCAGGCCGCCATGCGCAGATAATACAATACAAAAGCACACACTAAATAGATTGGCCATCCCCTGGTGTTCCGGTAAATAATGATCAAAGCAAAGAAAAGCGTTACCAAAGCCCCATACCATATGGAGATTCTGCGAATCTTCCTGCCGATCAGGATCCTGAGTGTGTTCAGGATCACAAAGCCTGCAAGAACACCCACCCAGGCCGTCAGCTGCACTGTCAAGATCTCCAATTCTTCCGGTTCCTGCAAGGTACTGACCGTAGTCTGATAATAATAATAACCGGCTACAGCCGCCACAGCTGCATAGATCAGGTTCAGCAGATTCAAAAGTTCCTGACGCGTATAAGTCACGATCACCGCCAGGGCAAAGAAGATCAGCATCTGCCTGTATGCCACCGTGTGATGAATCTCATACAACCCATTCATGTAATTACAGCAGGCCCAGATGGCCCCCGCAAACATGGCCGACTGCAGATACCCCTGCCATCTTTCCTGCAGCACGTCCAATAATGTCCTGTCCGTGGCACAACCCGTCCTGTCATGGTTCACCGCATAAAGTGCCGTCAGGACAATAAACAGCACTCCCACCTCATAAAATACAATGGATATAATATCATTGGTAAAAGTCATACAGGGCCCGATCAGTATAAAAGCCGCCACACCCAGGATGATAATGATCGGGTTCAACACCACCCGCATGGTCCGCTCCACCGTGAGCAGCGTATTTTTCTCCGGATATTTACCATAATAGCGGCCGGACAGATACGTCACCAGAATTCCCACAAGAAGCAGGAACACATCGATTGCAACTGTCTTCGCCTTGCGAAGGGGCATCACATAGTTATAGGATGCGATCATACAGTGCTCCGTGTCTCCTATCTCACTGTAGAAAAGAGGGCCAATATAAGGATTATCCAATGCTGCTGTATTTGCATAGCCGACACGAAATTCCATCTCCATATTCTGGAGCAGGAAATAGTATTCCTTTCCCACTTCCAGATCCAGATTGATCTGCACCTTACAATAACCGGGAACCTGTTCCATGTCCTTGGTGCTTATGACCTGCTGCATGATGATATTCATGGCCCCGTCATAGAGTACAAAGTTAAATTCCTTCCCAATCTCAGCGCTGGTCAGAAACACATCGATACTCTGCAGCCTGTCAAACTGTGCAATAAACATCTGGTGTATCGCGGAACCGCCTGAAACAGCCTCAGACTCCATCACCACCTGCTCATCGCTCTTAGACGACACAGTCTCCTTTACCAGCCTCAGGGGCCACAGGGAGAGCACCACACATATGACAATCATCCAGACCGTACCACAGACTGCCTGTCTTTTGTTGATAACTCGATTCATAATCTCTATTCTCCATAGAAAAAGTAAATTTGCTTCGCAAGATTAACAAATCGAGCGCAGCTCACAACAAACTGCCCTGACATGGATGATCCTTATGCCAAAGCAATCATGGATTAGTATATCACGATTGCTTTTTTTTTACAACTAAGGGCTGTCAGACAAACGGCTCCAGCATCATTGCCCCAAGAAGCGGCAGTCCAAACCAGAATATCAGCACATATCTGGGCAGATAAGTCGGCCCCAGAATTACCGTCAGCCACACCGCAAAAATCATCAAAAACGGCAGTAACATCTGATATCTTCTTTTATATAGGAAATAAGCAAAACAAAACACATACAGCCAGAACATCCCGCCCATGGAAAACAGCATGGACAATAACGGCACTTTTTCTTTCCAGATTTCCAGCGACAGCCTGCGGTAAATCTCGTCAAGCCATGGTATCTTACTCTCCCTGACTCCCGGCTGCTCCACCTCATAGCCAAAATAAGAACTATCCTCATAAGTAAAGGTAAATACCGAGTTTCCCTGATAGACATTGACCACTGCATCCGGATACCAATAGCCATAGGAGGTCATCCACCAGGCATTTAGATAGGATAACGGTTTCCTGAAACCTATCTTCATCCACAGCCATGCATATTTAGACTTGTCCTTTTGAAAAGCAGTATTTTCAAAGCGCGCTTTGACTGGATCAGAAAGTCTCGCATTATACATTCTGAGCGCTTCTTCCGGCAGGATCTCATGTAGTGTCTTCGTATCCTCCTCATCGAACACTTCCGGCGTGTATTTGTATGTCCTGGCCAACTGCTGGATCGGCACTGTCAGGATCTCCTGATTCTCACTGTCATCTGCATGCAGCGCCGTTTTCAGCCCAGCATTGACAAGAAGACACCCCGCCACCGCGCATAACACGCACAGGCCCAACCTGATACGGTGCCTCTTTATCCACATAAGAAGGACAGGGACCATCAGGAGAAAAGCATACAATCCATTATTGCGAAGCAGCATCATCCCTGCCGCGCTTATCACAAAAAGCGCCAGCCATTTTTTCGATGCAAAAAATGCATCTTCGCCCAACCCCATCTGCAGCATACACAACAGAAGGAGCAGAAGCGCAGCGGTAAACAGGGCATCTTTTGCGGAACACAGGGAAAACATTATGATCACCGGAAAAAGAGCAAAGTAAAATACGCCGGCAAAATAAACTGCCCGCGACACTTTTTTCCTGCGAAGATAGGACAACAGAAAGGCAAAACAGCCGGCCACACACAACATCTGTATCACAACATAGCATGCAATCCCCATATTATAGGAACCAAACACCTTGTGTGCCGCACAGATGATACCGCCCAGCATAAGCACATGCACCAGTGGATGGTGGGTAGAAAACATCCTGGTTGCCACCTGCACATATTCATCCTGCGCATCATACACAAAAAATCCCGGATACACCGCCAGAAAAACCGGCAGCCAGCACAGCAGGATGATGACAAACGAGATAAAATCCGTCCTCTGTTCCCGAAGCTGCATGGGCCACATAATCTTTTCCCCGGAAGGCCTCTGCGCTCTTTGGGCAAGCCACTGATCATAAACATCCCACAATTTCCGGACCAGCACCGCAAAGAACACCGTCAGCACCGGCAGCGATATCCAGAGACTGATATCCTTAAAATCCACATTCTCCATGCTGTCCAGGCGCACCCCGAAGAGCATTGCCATCGTAAACAACAAGGAGACAATCACCGCAATCTTCCACCCTCTTCGATCCTGAATATCGACACTCCCCAAAGAGCATTTCAAAGTATAGAAAGAAACCCCCCACAAAAGTACCGCAACGATACTGTTCGTAAAAGTCAGACTGTTCTCCCCGCTGTTTAAAATCTGGGGAAAACACAGTGTTGCCGCCGTTGCCAGAACAAGCGCGGCGGCATTTATCCGTTTGCCGTTATTCATGATTCTCCCGTTCATCGATACTCTCTCTGATCACATACTGTGGGGAATTATTCATGGAAATATAGATCCTTCCCAGATATTCTCCGATAATTCCCAACATCAGCAGAATAACCCCGCAAAAAAACACAAGTGTAGCCATCAAGGCACTGAACCCCATTGGTATATCCGGCAGCATCAGCTTCTTGATAATTGTATAAATCCCATACAGGAATCCGATACAGGCAGAAATGACACCGATCACCGTGGCAATCCGCAGCGGCTTGACGCTGAACGCCGTAAAGCCATTAAACCACAATCCCAGCAGCTTCCCCAGCGTATAACCGGAAGTCCCGCTCATCCGCTCCCTGTGCGTCACATCCACATTGACAATGTTTTTGGCGGCTCTCAGGACCAATCCGATCACATAAGGATAAGGATTCTTATAACGCAGGATCTCATCCACCACAAAACGCCTCACGGCGAAATAACTGGATACATAAAGTTCCTTCGGCTTGCCCAGCATCACCCGCGTCATCAGTTCATTGACCTTGCTGCCCAGATTACGGAATCCCGAGTGCTGCTTATGGGAATATCTGGCATAGACCACATCCGCCCCCGCTTCAATCCCCGCCAGCAGTTTACCCGCTTCATCCGCAGGCGTCTGCCCGTCATCGTCCAGGCACACCACAATCTCACCCTTCGCACGTGCAAATCCTGCCATCAGGGCCGCATGCTGTCCGAAATTCCTGGCCAGATTTACCCCGCAGATATTCTTCTGCTGTTCACAAAGCCGCCTTATCGCTTCAAAAGTATCATCCGGCGAAGCATCATTGACCAGAATAATCTCATGGCCGTACTGGGACATAGGCTCCATGGTTTTATTGATTTCTTCCACTACCTTGCCAATCGTCTGCTCCGACCGGTAACAAGGTATCACAAAACTGACAAGCTTACTCATTTTATCTTCTTTACACCTCCAAAATGCCTCTGTCACGGCATTTAGCTCTTTGCATTCCTGACACGCCAAGTCTCACGTTCAATCTCCATAAAGAAAACCTGCCGTTCCCCCTGTTCCAATAAAACCGTATCCTGTTTATCACTGATCATCTGAAAGCCCGCATTTTCATAACTTTTACGGGCGCCCACATTTCCGTCCACAAAACGCAGATACACCTTTTGCAGCCCTAATGTGCCAAAGGCATATTCCAAGGCAAGCCTTGCTGTCTGGGAGCCGTAACCACAGCCCAGTGCATCTTCCTCCCCGATAAAAATGCCGTACTCTGCAGTCTGTGCTGCTCTGTCGATATCCCGGAAATAGACGCTGCCGATTTCCCTGCCGTCCGCCAGACAGATGATGAACTGCACCACATGGCCTGGTTTTACCTGCTCCTCAATCCATCTAAGGTGCCCCTCTTTCGTAAAAGGCTTTTGATATATGAAATTATGTCTTACAAACTCCTTATTGCGCCAGGCAACGATCTTCGCTGTATCTTCCACCGTCATCAGCCGCAGATGTACTTGCTGTCCGTTCATTCATTTTACCCTGTTTATCTGATAAACGCCATAGTTTTCATTCACTCTGTCACTTTCCTGCACGCTGACATCAATCCCTCTCGATGCGTAATGCATGGTGATCCAGTCCAAGCCCCGTTCCGCCGCCTCCCGATCAGAAATGATCAGATAGACATTATCTTTCTCAAGAAGCGCCATATCCGCCTCCTTCATATCATAACGTGCAAGTTTCTCCCTGTAAAGCGGACTTTTGGACATCCAGCCGCCCAGAATATCATAGTTGGCATAGGTGTTGGCATCCCCCGCAAACATCTTCTGAGAAAAGGACACGGTAGAATAAACATCCTCAAAATAAAAATTACCCTCTCGTTCCCTGCAATATTCATCTATGGCATCCCAATCCTGATTGACCCGGGTGCGCACATCCTGATCAGCCGCCACCCGCTTTATGCTAACACTGATACTGCCTGCCACCATCAAGGAAAAGAGAATCACCATGACCCATATTGTGCCCTTTTTATGCCAAACAGAGGAAAGGTACTGCAGAAACATCGCCGCGAGCAAGGCAAATTCCACCAGATACAGCGAATGTGTGATCCGCTCCGGGTCCCGCCCCCGCATCAGGATAAACATCCACACAGCGCTGCGCACCACCGCCAGCAGAAGAAGCTGCCATAGGAATGCAAAGCCGCCTTTTCCCTTTTTATAACTTCCCTTACTATCTACCCGTACGGATAAAGCTCCTGCCAGAAACACCGCCGCATAGCCCCATATCACCAAAAGATTATAAGGTGCATCACTGCCATGCAG
>CAYUKT010000018.1:0-7949 GCA_964445285.1 uncultured Bacteroides sp.
CCACCCCCTGTTCGATGATGGGCTGAATATAATCCGGCGCTGATATTTCTATCGTCTCATGCAAAAGGCTGAAAAGAAGCTGTGGATTATTATAAAAGCTGGGAGCCACCGTAAAGATATCATCCTGCACAGAGCGATTAAGGGATTCCCGGAACATTGTTTCCAGCTTCTCTTTTCCGTTCAGATCCGTGCGGTCGCGAATAACCTGGAACATCTGGTTGGACTGCATCGTCATTTTGTCCGTGACAGCATACAGGATCTCCTCTTTGGACTTAAAATGATGATAGATCGCACCTTTACTAAGCCCGCCCAGATGATCGATGATATCCTGAATGGAAGTATGCTCATATCCCTTTTCCATAAACAGGCGGGAAGCAACGTTCAATATCAGATTGACTGTCTCTTCCGGATGTTTGTTTCTCGCCATTTTCTCTCCGCCTCCCTTATACATACGGTTGGTATGTATTGCATGTTATCATACCGTTAGTATGTTTGTCAAGTTCTTATATCCACCTGCACAGAATATCTTCCAGTTTCTCTGCATCCACTGGCTTGGAAATATGATCATCTCTCCCTCTTTTCCTAATGACTGAGCCGCTTCGTTTGTGGTATACTATACATAATCAAAAAACATACCTGCGGGACACATCTGCATCTATACCGCAGGTTTACAGCCTATATAGAAAGAGAGGATTCCCAATGAAAAAACATATCGTTCTGCTCATGATTGCCCTGTCGTCCACTCTTCTACTGTCTGGCTGTGGCAAGGAAAATAATGAAAAGAGCACTACCGAACCTGTGGTAAAACAGGTGGAAACTGAGATAATAGAATCTGAGCCGCTCCCGGAAGAGCCGGAAGAAGCGATGTCGGAACCAGCGGCAGACCTTCCGCCACAAGAGGGCATGGTTCGCAGCCGAATCACCAATGAATGGGTTTTGCAGGAAGTGAACAACACAAGGCCCATCACCGTAATGATTCCTAATACTAAGACGGCAACCCAATACAGCCTTTCAAAGGCGGACGTGCTATACGAATGCAACGTAGAGGGCAGTCTCACCCGACTAATGGCCTTATTCCAGGACTGGGGCTCCCTTGACAGAATCGGAAATATCAGAAGCTGCCGTGATTATTATGTGTACTGGTCCTTTGAATGGGATGCTTTTTATATCCACTGCGGCGGACCTTTCTATACGGATGACGTGCTGGGGCGTGCTGATACAGAGCATATAGACGGATTGAACAGCAGTAACTTCTGGCAGGCACAAGATGCCGTCAGTTCCGGAGACAGTACCTTTGTGGATGCCGATGGTATCAGGAGCGATATTGATAAGCTGGATTATGATATGAAGTATAGAAGTGGATATTCTGATGCAAAACACTATCGTTTTGCCCCGGACAATGAACCCAATATGCTGACGCAGTACAGTAACTCCATCGCTGCAAATAAAATCGATATGTCACCCACCTACCCGGTCACCAACTGCTATTTCATCTATAATGCGGAAACCGGGCTTTATGACAGGTTCCAGCATTTATCCGGCACTTCGGCCGGTCCGCACATGGATCCGGCAACGGGTAAACAACTTGCCTTCAAAAACATCCTGGTTCAGAACACCTACTACGAAATCCGCGACCAGAAAGGCTATCTGGCCTTCCAGTGTCATGATACCACAAGGGATGGATGGTTTTTTACAAATGGCAGAGGCATCCATGTGACCTGGAAAAAAACCGCCGATTACAGCGCCACCAGATATTATGATGACAACGGCAACGAGATCGAACTCAACACCGGCAAGACCATGATCTGCATTGTGGAAGACGGCGATACCTTCCTGGTGGATAATAACAAAATGTGATTCCCTGCAATCACTCTCCTGTTTCCATCCGCTTCGGTATATTCATGATCAGGCGGAATATAAAGACACCGTCATCATTGCGAAAGTCCGTTTCACCGCTGTATTGCTCTGCAGTCTTGATAATACTGGACACCCCGATCCCTCCTGTAAACTCCGGACGGGGTTGTCCTTTTCTGAAATCCAGTTCCATCTTGCAGGTATTACTGCAGTAGATTACCAGTTTATTTTCCTTTTTCTTGACCAGCAGATGAATACAACATTCTCTCTCTTCCATCTGGCCACGCGCCTCCATGCAGCCATAAATCGCATTTTCATACGCGTTCGACAATATGGTCACCATATCCATATCCGCTATGCCGAAGTTCCTGTCCACTTCCGCATCAATGGTGACGTTGATACCTTCCATCTTTGCCCATCTGGTATATGCCGACAGGATGTTGTTGACTGCCGTGTTATCACAAATAACAGGAACTGTACCTGTAGCCATCTTATTCTCATACTGCTTTAGATACTCTAACAATTCATCTTCCTGTCCCCGGCGGACATACTCTGCGATCATCCTGTTATGATGCCTGATATCATGACGGATCCGCCGCCCATTTTCCACAGATTCCTCCAAAAGCTCCAACTGCCGCTCCAGAAGCTTATGATTCATCTTCATGAGCTGATTTTCCTTTTGGTACTCAGACTCCTTACCTATATGCAGATACAACCGCAGCACCACCAGCTGCAGAGCGCCTGTCAGGAAAAAATTGATTGCCAGCTGGATCAGCCGGTACCTGTTATCCTCCACATAATGCTGAATCAGAGTAATGCCGATTCCGGAAAACAGACTGATGATCAGGACAGTCACACTGAACATGTCCATCTCCGTCTCCAGATAAGTGTCTAATCCCTTTAATGGCTTTCTCATATACTTTCTGATCCAGAAAATCATCGCCAGAATAATAGCAATCCTCGCAATGATATCCGCCCATATATTTCCGTGAAAAAAAACTCTGGCTATCTCTATTCCGCCCACAATAAATACTGCTGTCAGATAAAAAGTAAACGCAAGATTATAGATAGTCAGAAAAATACTTTTATTGCTGATAGATAGTGATACCACTACAAAGGCTCCAAAAATGACAAACGTTATCATCCTGATACAACTCTGCCAGTCGACCACATACCAGACACAGGCCATCACCACTGCCGCCACACAGAACACACCATAAATCACGGCCACTTTTCTATTGTTAAAACGCGGCTCGTCAATCTGCAAAAACAAAATGATCGTGCTTATCGTACAAATCGCAAATCTAATAAAAGCAATATATACCGAACCACCCAGCATCTTCCTCTACCCTCTGCACATTCCTTATTTATCACACCCATCTTATAACTTTATACCCTATACCCGGCCGCACATTGTCTGAAATCAAATCGCATGCGACTACATAAATATAGCAAAATAGGCGAAATTTTTAAGAGTTTTGGTATACATCGCAATTTTTAGGGTATACTTTGTCAATTTTGGGGAATCCAGATGCCTTCCTCCCCATAAGGCTGTATCATTTTCACCTCCATACGCACTGCTTCTCTCAGAAAATCTATAAATACTGTCACACTTCCATCTTCCTGCACATCACCTGCACGTGCTGCCACCTTTATTTCATCTTCTGATAAATTTAGAAGTTCCCGGGCCGCCGTCTGTGGCGCAAACAGACTTTGATAACTCTGATAATATCCGCCGGCATTTCTGTCTTGCAGGGCATTCTCATTCAGGGCTTCTCCAGCACCATTGGTAAGATAATCCATCGGCGTGTCATGGATTCCTTCCCCATATGCCGCCACGAAATTGCCGCTGTCAGAAATACTGTTCATACAGAGTATATCACTTTCTGCAACCTGATAGCCGCTATCCTTAAGCTGACAGGTCAGGCGCTCCCGCCATACTGTCACATGGGGATCCGATGTCCAGGCATAATATAAGATCACAGCTTCCTGCGGTGTACATTCTACAATCCGGTAATCTTTCTGTGCATCCCAGGGCCATGGACTGGACCAGCCGAAGCTGTAGACCCCCTCTTCCCCGCTCAATAACTCCTCGTTCTCAAGCTTTTCTCTCATCTCCCTTGTGCAAAGTTCCACAATCCTGTTCCCGTCCCTGTCGCAGACAGCCTGTGCCCAGTCATCCGCCGTCTGCCTAAACTGCTTTGCCTGCTGTTTCACCGGCAGGGGATCCGTCCCTAATATTACCACGGTCGCAATCACTGTTGCCAGGACCGTTGCTGCAATGACAGGTTTCGGCCTCCGCCAGCGCATGACATTCTCAATCCGCTTCCTCGCATCCTTCTCCCCGAAAGCAAGCGGTGTCCCGACCGAAAACAGTCCACCCTCCGATAGCTTTAATAAAGATGCGGCATAATCCGCCCGGATATCTTTCTCCATCTTCAGCATAACAGCTTCATCGCAGGACATCTCCATATCCTTCCCTGACAGATAAAAAGCCACCCAGATAAGCGGATGAAACCAGTACACCGCCAGTGCAAGGAATGAGAGTATCCTTATGATATGATCACATCTTCTTATATGTGTCCTCTCGTGTAAAAGAATATACTCCCACTCCTGTTCCTCCAAAGATGACGGCCGATAAATCCTGGGCCGTATCAGTCCTATCACAAAAGGCGTGGGAACATAGTCCGACAGATAAATATTGTCCCCCACCTTCACCGCCCCCTTAAGCCTGCGGCTAAAGATAATCAGGCTGACAATCCCATACAACAATACCATAGCCATTCCCGATATCCAGATACTAGATGCCACCCACAAGAGCGTTCGTGTATCCCGGGACAGATAAATGCCCTCATGCTCCACACCAACTTCAACAACCTCCGGGACAGATTGGGCCGTCTGGTTCTTCCATGCCGCCTCCTCCATCTGCATCTCCAGAAGAGCTCTATTCTCCGCAACCTGCACACGACCGGATCCTGCCCTATCAAATAGTTCCAAAAAAGAAACAGACGATACAAATGTAAACGGACATAACAGCCGGTACAATACAAGTACCCATAACAGATAACAATATATCTTCGGCGCCCTTTGCAACAAAACCCGCAGCAAAAGTATCACCAGAACAATCCCCCCTGCTGTCAAACCGCGGTACAACACTTCCAAAAACATCCTCCTGCCGCCGCTGATATAGGCAATCTCATGAAACTCTCCATGCAGGCCCATCTCAAAGAGCATCCTCATTCCCCTAAAAATCATATTGATCCGTTCTTCCATATTTTTCTCCTAACACGCTGCTTCTATCCGCTTCTTTACTCTGCTTTCAATCCACTCTCTATCTCTCCCTATTCCTGTCGATAATCTCCTGCAACTCCCTAATCTCTTCCTCCGACAATTTACTCCGTGAAGTAAAAGCCGTCAGAAATTTCGGCAAAGAGCCGCTAAATGACTCCTTCACAAACTGCCTGCTCTGCATAGCATAAAATTCCTCTTTGCTCACAAGGGATGTCACCACTCCCCTTTCATTCTGAAAAAGTTCCCTGTCACAGACCCTGCGTAAAATTGTGTATGTAGTAGACTTTTTCCAGTTTAATTCCTTCTCACAAAGCTTCGCCAAATCGCCTGACGACAATGGTTCATTCTCCCAGATAAGATTGGCAAAGCGCGTCTCTATCTCTCCTAATCTGTATTCAGCCATATTATTTTCCCTTCCTGTTACAATATTTTATAGTTAATACTCCTTACCGCCAGCAACGAATTATCCATCATAAAGCAGCATGAAAACCTCTGCCAACAAAAGTCCTAATTCTACTGCCTGTAGAACACCTATAGTCTACTATTTGTAGACCGACCTGTCAAGATGATTTTATGAAAAAAGCTCTATTACATCTAAATCATATCCAGGAAATATGGGCATTAAATTATTTCGTTATTACTGCCTTAATGATATAATATCCACAAATGCAATGAGCAGTGCTACGAAGAAAGCTGACAATCGGCTGCTTGCAGAGTGATAAGACGAATGCCCGTGCACCAGCAAAAACGAAGGTTTTTTGAATGTGCACTGCGGGGTTGTGAGTTATATGCTATATCAGGAATAAAACAGGAGAACAAAATCCTTGGGAAAAAATACACAGACATTTCACAAATTATTTTGGTCCACATTCAAGCTCAGCGCCTGTACCTTCGGCGGCGGGTTTATTATCATTCCCCTGATGCGCAAAAAATTCGTGGAAGAACTGCACTGGATTGAGGAACAGGAAATGCTGGACCTGACCGCCATCGCCCAGTCTTCACCAGGAGCCATCGCCGTGAATGCCGCTGTTTTGATCGGTTACCATGTAGCAGGCGTCCCCGGTGCGCTGCTGTCAGTTCTGGGAACCGCCCTGCCGCCGTTAGTCATCATCTCCATTGTTTCCCTTTTCTACCAGACCTTCCGCGATAATCCCATTGTAAATATGGCAATGATGGGAATGACCGCAGGTGTTGCCGCCGTGATCTGTGACGTTGTCCTGACCATGGGAATGACCATTCTGAAACAGAAACGACTCCTTCCTGTCCTGATTCTTCTGACCTCTTTTATTGCTGTCAGATTTTGGGGGATAAACATTATCCTTATCATTTTACTCTGTGGAATCGTGGGCGCAGCAGATGCTTTTTATCAAACACACGCAAAAGGAGGAACCCCAAGATGATATATCTGGAATTGTTCTGGAGTTTTTTTCAAATTGGCCTTTTCAGTATCGGAGGTGGCTATGCAGCCATGCCGTTAATCCAGCATCAGGTTGTGGATGCGCATCCCTGGCTGACCATGACACAATTTGCCGACATCATGACCATTGCGGAAATGACGCCCGGCCCGATTGCCCTTAATTCTGCAACTTTTGTCGGCATACGCATCGCCGGCCTTCCCGGTGCAGTCATCGCCACACTCGGCTGTATCCTGCCATCCTGTATCATTGTCATGGCCCTCGCTTACATTTACTATCGTTTTCGTAACCTGCAGGTCGTACAGGGCGTGCTGGCCGGATTACGCCCTGCAGTAGTCGCCATGATCGCATCCGCAGGCATTTCCCTGATGATCCTTTCTTTCTATGATCAACGCACCTTACCGAAGGACTTGCATGAAATTAATTATGTTTCCGTCTTTATCTGGAGCGCAGGTCTCTTGATTCTGCGAAAATGGAAATTAAATCCTATTTACGTCATGATCGGTGCCGGAATCTGTGGCATTTTAATGTACTCTATCCTGTAGGCCGCCCGCCATATCAAACACCCCCATTACTGCAATGTCAATCGCCGATGCATCTACCAGATGATCCGGATCCGCCCTCTGTCCCTCGTCTGTTGAGGGTATCTCACCCGCCAGCTGCCCCATTATACTTTCTGCCCGCAACATCACTGTCTGGCACAACATTCCAACCCCCGCCTCATATTCTTCATAAGAATAAAGCGCCGTGGGATCGGTTTTTACCAGGACGTCTATCTGGCTTCTGATCCGTTGGCAGACTTCCTCAAACCTTCCGCCCAAAACATACTCCTCTGTCAACTGTTGCAAATACATATGATATTGGGAAAGATATTCCTCATTTTCCAACAGGGCATCGAAAAATTCTGTCGCCTGAAAAGGAGAATCGATCGCATCATTGACCACTTCGGATGCACTGCTGTCCGGCCCCATATTCATGCCGCCAAAGGACAGATTATAATCCCATGGAAGGATGTTTAACATCCCGTCATACTCATACAGATAATAATTATGTGCCATGTTACCGGAGAGACTGTCCATGTTCACGGAAAAAGTATGTACTGCCATATATTTTAATATGTTATCGACATCCAGATATTTCTCCAGATCCGTCCCCTCGCTGATATTTTTAAGAGCAGTGACCACCCTGCGATGATCCTGTCTGCCGGTGTCTGTCACTTCACCCTCCCATATAGCGGAATAACTGTCAAGATCATCATCTGAATAATTTAGATTTGAGCCACTGTCTCCCATACCAAATCCGCCGCCGGGTCCCGGCCTGCCTCCTGCAAAATCTTCTATATCCGGCAGGAACTTATTTCCATCAGGGAACCCCTTACCATCTGGCATT
>CAYUKT010000018.1:8049-14351 GCA_964445285.1 uncultured Bacteroides sp.
TCACTTCCGTCAGGGAATCCCTCACCACCGGGTTGCGGCCCTCCTGTAAAATCTTTATCCTTCTTAAACCCACCGCCCATATTCATACCGTCCGGCTTATACAATGCCCCGTCCTCTGTCCCATAATTGCGCAGCAGAAAACTTTCCTCCACAGCCTCCAATGCCAGATACACGCCCCAGTACTCCCCGTTGACAGATATTTCAGCGTAATTATACAAAGAGGCATCCGCCCCAAGATACTGGTACATGTCATAGACAACAGCCTCCTTCATATTCGTAGAGTCTGCATAATTATTATTTAAAATCAACTTATCGAGACCGAAACAAGTCTGTCCTGCCACATAGTGCTCAAACTCCACTTTCAGGCTGAATCTTTCTGTATCAGGATCCATAGCGATTGCCGATAAACTGGTATTTCCTTTCGGCCGAATACCCACATTGCATATCTTCTTCCCATTGACCACAATATCACAAGAATAATACTCTTCTGCAGAAGCATTGCCAAGCATTTCCTCCCACATTTCCTGCTCCATCTGAATATCTATCTGAATCAGTTCATCCGTGTCAAATAATGGCGTTTCATACTGCATCGCCACAACATCAGAACCGAATACTGCCATAACCTTCTGCGAAAATACTATGGCCAAAATACAGAGCATGACCGCTGCCGCCATCATCACGTTCACAGCCTTTGTTATGTACTTATAGGAAATCATTGCACCCTCCCTCTAAGACATATACTCGCCGTTATAGCTGACAAGAGTGGCATTGCTTACCCCGTCTATATCATGAAGTCTGTTGACAAAGGAAGTCGCTGCATCTTTCAGCCGGATTTCCGCAGTCAGTTCAATACCCCCGCCATTTACGGTTTTGGACTTTATCATAAATTTCTTCACCGCCTCCCCCGTCAGGACAAGCGCTTCTTTTTCCGATTTTTCGTCAGCACAATTCAAGATCAGAATATAAGGATTCTCATGCACTTTCCGATTGGCAAACAAAATCAATATAATGCCTATGATGGCGGAACCGATCACTGCCAACGGAATCATCCCTGCTCCGATCACAATGCCCGCCGCAATGGCCCAGAATAAATACACGATCTCAATCGGCTCCTTGATGGCCGCCCGGAAACGGACAATGGACAGGGCGCCTACCATACCCAGAGACAGCACTACATTGGAAGTTACCGCCATGATAACCAGAGTCGTCACAAGGGAAAGTCCCACCAGTGACAAGGCAAAACCGCTGGAATACATCACACCATTAAAAGTCTTCCTATAGACCACAAAAATGAACAGCCCGATAACCAGGGCAATCAGCATTCCAATCAAAATATCAACTACCGAAAATTCCGTCACACTCTCCATAAAACTTGATTTAAAAACATCCTGAAAACTCATTGATCCTCTCCTCCATATATTATCACCCAAACCGTCTGCATGCTTCATATTTTGAAAAAGCCTGTTGGCGTATTGTACCTATTTGCAAGATATTCCTAATAACTGTTGGCAGAAACGCATCGAATTTTACCTCCAGCACCATATCCTGCACCTGCTCGGCAGTGCTGATATCCGGCACATCTTTTTCCAGAAAATGCCTGTGATATAAGGTGGTACGGATATCAGAATCGAATGTGACCCTCACATTTCCCGCCTCATATATATATGGCTCCCTTATGTAGGATACCAACACCCTTGGACGCAGCATCTGGTAATGCATCTTTGCGTATAATTCCTGTATCAGTTCAGACGGATGTCCCCGCAACCAGTTCAAACGGCCTTCCAGCAAATCCCGGCATTGTTCTTTCGTAATTTCCGCATCCAGTTTCATGCAGAGGTTATTGTTTTTTATCTTTTTTTCCAGACTGATATAAGAAAAATCATCATTATAATATCTGATCCTGAATTTTTCCCGTACGGGAATCCCATCCGCCTTTTCCTGCAGCGCCTTATCCATATAATTGTCGAAATAGATACTCCGTATCAGATACTTCCCATCTGTACCTGCATGGAGGTCACTGTGCATGACTGCCCGCAGGCGGCTTTTTAATTCTATATACTGCAAATATTCAATCCTGTATTTCAATTCATGCCGAAAACAGTCTTTCTGCCCCTGATACATGGCGTTACCTCCTTCCGTTCGTTACTATCAGTTGAAACTTTATTGTCTGCCAGAACATGGATAAGTATAAAAGGGATTCCTCAAATGTACCTGAAATTTTCTGTGTATTTTTTCTGATTTTTTACTAAAAATGGGACATCAGCCGCTGCCAATGTCCCATTTGAACTTACATATTCTATAATATAATCTGAAAGCATATCGTTTTCCCGTCAGGACTCTTCACCCTGATCTTGCCGCCGTGGGCTTCCACGATCGCCTGTACCATGGACAGACCAATCCCCGTACCGCCAATCAGCTTGGAGCGGGATTCGTCCATCCGATAAAATCGGTCAAACAACCTGTCCAGATCAGAAATATCCGACAGGTCACAGGTATTAAATACCTCTATACAGATTTTACCCCGCCTGCGATAAATATCCAGATGAATTTCCCCGTCTTTATCAGAATACTTGACGGCATTGTCCAACAGGATAGAAATCATCCGCTGGATTGCATTCCGATCTCCGTATACAGTCAGGTTCTCCTCTATTCTCTGACTGTAATCTTTCCCTTTTGCTTTCGCAAGAGCCGTAAAAGGTTCCGCTGTCTCCCACGCCGCATCACTCAGGGAAAACCTGCTCTTTTCCGGGAAAGGCACTCCCTCATCCAATCTTGACAGCGCCACCAGTTCCTCCACGAGATGTGCAAGGCGGGCAGACTGCTTCTGGATATTAAGGATCCATTCATCCCCTTCATGCTCCATCGCCGCAATATCGGCACTGGTGGCAATGGAAGTGATCGGCGTCTTAAGTTCATGCCCCGCATCCGTGATAAACCGCTTCTGACGCTCCATATTCTGCACATAAGGTCTGATAGCGCGCCTGGAAAAAAAGACCACTAACAGAAATACCAGAAAAAGACTGGCACATCCGGTTCCCAGAGACACCCAAAACAGGGAGCGCATAAACTGCTGCGGAACCTCTACATTCAGAAAAAGAATGACAATTCCTGTCTCATTCCGGTTCACCAGATATCGATAATTTTCGTAATACCCCTTTTCCCTGCCTTTTAAAAGAACTCTCTGTGTGTACAACCCTGCCGTTTTTTCATCCACAGAGGCAATGTAATCCCTGGACATCGCTTTTACGTTTCCTTTGCGGTCACAATGCACTGCAAAAAACCGCGTCATAAACTCTGCCTCCGGGCCACCGCCCCGTATCTTGGCAAAGGGCCGAGGCGCTGCCTGCGGCTGCCTGAAAACACGCAGTTCATGCTCCATAAGTTCTCCGATCAGATGATCCTGCATCGATGTCGTCCGATAATAATTGACTGCATTGATACCGACAATGAGCGCAAGCATCACCACCCCGAAAGCTGACATCGCCGCCAGAATAAACCGCCTCTGCATTTTCTTCAGCATATAGCCTCCTCAAGGGAATACCCTGCTCCACGGACTGTCCTTATCTCAATATCCCCATCTATCTGCTTCAATTTCTTCCGGATAAATCCCACATAGGTCCAGACCACATTCATATCCGCTTCCGAATCCTGCCCCCATATCTTATCCATCAGATGTGCCGCCGAAAATACCAGACGGGGATTACGCATAAACAACTCCATCAGCTGAAACTCCTTATTGTTCAGGCGCACTGTCTTTGCACCACAGCTGAGTTCATAGCGGTTACAATCCAACTGTACCTTCCCAACTGTCAGACATAAATCCGTATACCCCGCATTTCTGCGCGAAAGAGCCTTCACCCTCGCAATAAATTCCCGGCTGGCAAAAGGCTTCGGAAGATAGTCATCCGCACCGGCCTCCAGACCGGCCACCCGATCCTCTATCTCCGCCTTGGCCGTAAGCATTAGTATTGGAACTTTCGATCCCATTTCCCTGATCCGCCGGAGCACTTCCAGGCCGTTTACCTTGGGCATCATGATATCCAGCACCACCACATCATATGCCCTGCCCTGAAAATACGCCAGCGCTTCCGCTCCGTCATAAACCGTATCGACAGTAAACTTATTCTTTTCCAGCAGAAATTTCAGGCCTTTTGCAAGTTCCAGTTCATCCTCCGCAATTAAGACGCGCACTGTGTTTGCCTCCTTATCAGTATATCTACCAGAATACACTGTTATGTTAAAATATACATAAAATTATCCGCACCTTTAAGCACCAAATCTATAAAAAAAGTAAAAAACACAGTAAAGAAGGATGTTTGAGAGTGTCTTATCACAAGGTTAACCCCAAAGTTAACCCCTGACTTTCCGACCTGTGACTTGCATATTTAAAGCAAATATGCTATATTATAACCATAAAAGGAACAACCTCCCACAAGGGGTTGACCTTACAAGAGGATAGAAACTCCACCCTGCAACTGCCAAGTATACAAGGGTGGTTTTTCTATCTAAAAGTTAGAAAAACGCTACTGACTCATCATTACGATCAAGGTCAGCAATGCGAGAATGAACATTCCGAAAGACATGAGATCTTTGAAATCAAACTTCATCCGCACCACCTCCCATCTTATGTAAAAATAGGAGGTCAACACCTTGCAGTGACACGGTTGTTCCCGTACTCCAATCTTACCATATAATATATCATTCAGCAAACACTTTATTAGAATTTCGTTAGTTTTCTCTCGAAATACTCAGACCATCTATAACATCACCCTCGCCCATCAGCGCGAGCCGAACCTCCTTGCCATCCCTGTCAGTCCAATATACAACAAGATTGTTATAATCTCCCCATGAAATATAGGCATGAGTATCTTCACCAAACTGCGATTCAAACGCAAAGTCGCTTACGCTTTCAAAAGTGTCTCCTTGAATACTCATCGCCGCAATTACATCCCGAAGCCCCAAAGCATCTACTGCAGCGGCAGTTCTACAGCTTCGCAAAAATCTTTTACTGTCTTGCCATCATAAACGCTCAATCCGCCGATCGTAAAATCCTTCGGGGAAAAACCGATCTTATAATAGGGTTTTCCAGACTCCCCGTTGACAGGGCAATCCGCAGGGTATGCCGCAACATAGGTATACCAGAGCGGTCGATGCACAAGCTGAGGAAAACCTACACATCCTACGCCTTGTCGCAAATGAGTATGAATGCAGATAAGGACAAACGAGTAACGGATAAACCGGTACAGGGGCAGTTAGGACATTCCGACATCGAAACCACACATCGGTCGTATTATTATGATCTATACGATACTGACGAAAGAATCGAGATTTTAAGTGGCATCAAGATCGGTTAACCCCTGTTAACCCCTAAAATTTGCAAAAGAAAAAAAGCTCAATCCCAGTATTTACAAGGGATTGAGCCACCTCACAAAGAGAGGCGCAGACCGGATTTGAACCGGTGCATCAGGGTGTTGCAGACCCACGCCTTACCGCTTGGCTACTGCGCCGTATACAATTTTCACAGGTCGAAAGACCGATGACTCCAACGGGAATCGAACCCGTGTTACCGCCGTGAAAGGGCGATGTCTTAACCGCTTGACCATGGAGCCCGACGAAAGGCTTCATGTAGCCTTAACGTATGCTATAATATCACATCCCGCGGCATTTGACAAGGGAATTTTCAAAGAAATTTCTGCCGGCGGATGACGGCGCGGCACAGCCTCGAACGCTGTGCCCACCTTCTATATTATATTCCCTCTCGCCTAAAATGTGCCGTCAACCTTTCCTTGCCAGAACCGCCACAGCCCGCATATCCTCCGGAATCCGGCACACCAGTTTCCCGTCAACAATCCTGACATCCGCCTCCGCATCAGAGTAAATATCCTCAATCCGGTATGCTCCGTCCGCCGGAAGGCACACTTCCAGCGCCCCGTCGTGCGCGCCGTTAAAACTGTGGAATACCGCCAGCAGCCCATCCTTCCTCTCATGCTCCACGCCGCCCTCTGTCCGCACAAGGCACTGCCAGCCTTTCGGATGCCGCCAGCTTGCCACCTTCGGTCCGTAGAGCGTGCTGAATCCGTCTTTGATGATGGGCGCCGCCTTTTTATAAAAGGCGATTCCCCGGTCAATCACATCCCACTGCGCGTCCGTCAGTTTCGTCACATCCCCTGACAGGCACATTCTGCCCAGAAAAGTATTGGCGATGGAATAGGCAATTCTTTTGAGAGAATCGTTCTCCCGGATCACCGCCCAGATCTGGCTCTGCCTTGGAAGAATCACCCGGTGCAGCGAAGCCGCGATAA
>CAYUKT010000019.1:0-1964 GCA_964445285.1 uncultured Bacteroides sp.
CTTGTTGTTCTATATCCTCTTTCACGCAACACAGGAAATAATAATTATCCTGTATAAAAATATCCTCTTTTGTACCTTTCTGAATGCGATGAACTTGCCCATATTCCTGAATGGAATCTCTAATAACACATAACCCCGTTTCCTCTAATACTTCTCTTATCAATGCATCTTCCATGCATTCATCAGCTTCTATACCTCCACCCGGAAATTTATAATAATGATATTTCTTACTATATACCATTGCTATTTTTCCATCTTTAATGATGATAGCTCTTGCAGAAGGCCTGCTAAAAACGCTCCCGTTAGGAATATAATCTTTTTTGTCCATTTCAAATAAAATACGCATTTTATATTCTTCTGCTTTCATAAGTTTATTCTTCTTGATTATATCCACTCTGTAAAAGAATCCCGATTTGTCAACGATATGCCACATAGCGAAAATGGGGCATATCAACACCTCTATAGTGCTTTGTCCATGTATCCACGATTGTCATACCATTTCTGACAGCTACATTTTGGGAAGCAATATTTGTATCTCTGATGATAGAACAGACTTCATCTGCTTCTAGTATTTCAAAGGCATATTTTTTGCAGGCCATTGCTGCTTCAATGGCGTACCCTTTGTGCCAGTATGAACGCTCAAAAAGATAACCTATCTCAAGAACTTCCTTATCTTTCCACGGCTGCATGGTCAGCCCGCATTGTCCTATCATTTCATTCGTTTGTTTTAGAATAACTGCCCATAAGCCAAATCCCCATTGTTGATAACGAAAAATCTGTCTATCCAGCCATTCCTGCGCTTCGCTGTCACTAAAAGCGCCTTCATAAGCAGTCATTGTTTCTTCGTCCTGTAGTATCTTACACAATGGATCAAAATCAGATTGGCCCATTTCTCGCAAATATAATCTTTCTGTCTCAAGTATCATGTTTATATAACCTCTGGTTCCGTTTTGTCCACTTTATTAGTCAGCGCTTCCACTTTTATGATATTCTCCAAAGCAATCATCATTTCTCCAAGTGTTAGTACTACTTTATCTGAGTCCGTAAACAGGTTTTGGAATAGTCTGTTCAAATTATCTTCAAAATCAGCCGGAAGAATTGCTGCCTTTTCTTTCGCGTATTCAACCATCCGTTTTTCTCCGGGATGCGTCAGCTTGTTCAGCGCAAAGATAATATCAAAGTATGATTCCAGAAAAGCAGCTGTCCTGTGATTTACGCTTACCATATCCCTGCGGTCTAAGGCCTTTTTAATCTGTTTGTCATATGAGGGCAGATTTCCTGTTAGCAGGCGCAGATTTTTGCGGATAATATTGTCCCTCAGTTCATCCGGATAGGGAATCCGGTACTTGTTTTGCAGGCTTTCCAATTCCCCGTTTCTATCATAAAGAATCCGGCTGTGTAAAAGGTTATGCCACATACAGGTTGTATAACCATTGTATGCGATATGTTCTTCAACAACTGCACGGATCGTCTGTGAAAAATCTCCGATATTTCTATACAGGATGTCAATATCTACACCGTCTTTCAAAGTACAGTCATCTTCCAACTCCCAAAAAGAATTTCCAATCTCCATATACTCGCAGCATTTTTCCAGAATTCGTTTCCTCACACTTTCATCCGGTATGCTGGTACAGTAAATGTATAAATCATAATCTGACTTTTCATCATAATCCGCACCGGCTCTTGAACCGCCAAGCGCAATCGCTTCTATCTGCGCAAGTGTGGCAAATTCCTTCCACAACATTCTGAAATACATGTTTTACCTCCGATAACCTGTTTAAATATCCATCCAGTCTTGCATTATTTTTAATAGATACGTTTTCCAATTCCACTCTATCTGATCAGAGCTTCCGCCTCCAACACCTGATGCCCTCTGGAGGTTGGTTGTTTTCACGACATAATCAATATGATTATCAGACAGAATATTCCGGATATCTGCTTTCGTTCATTTCGGATTTAACTTT
>CAYUKT010000019.1:1974-9901 GCA_964445285.1 uncultured Bacteroides sp.
CAATGTCATATATATTTGCAATGGCTAAAGCATAATAAATGACATCCCATAATTCTTCATCTACTGTGCCCTTATAGTCCTCAGGTTCTTTGCAGTTTCTTTCTTCTTTTACCCGTCACCTGTTCCACCACCAGTTTAAAAACCTTCGTCCGGGGCATAATAGCCTTGTTGAACGGAAATTCTTCCTGATGGTAATGCTGCATCAAGATGCACAGGGCTTCATACTTTTCCTCATCAGAAAGTATCTCCATATATCCCTGTCCGACCACACTTGCATACTCCATGGTACAATTTCCCCGCTCCGGTTCCGTTACCAGCCTGTGTTCACAATCCATTTCAAAACTTGCTCTGTTATCCGCCTCGATCAAATCATACTTTGTCCCTTCCATTGCTCCATGAAAGTACAGTTCAATCTTCTCTCCATCTACTTTCATCCCAAAATTCAACGGCACGATGTATGGATAACCGTTATTGTTCATAGCGATCCTGCACACGTCACATTTTTCCATGATAGCTACGATATCCTTGAATTCTGTTACTTCTCTGTCTACGCGGCGCATTTGACCTCCTATCTCAAACCATTTCAATCCTGTTCACCTTGTCACCCTATGCATCAGATGTATGACGCCTATCACCACAATTTCCATCTCTTTCCCTTCACGCCGTCACGCTTTTGCAACAGCTTCGCCACAGCCCCTTCTTTATAGAAATCCAGAACACATAAATTTGTATTGGGAGATACATAAGAAAAATCAGCATGGTACTGGGATAACAGATGCAGGATTCTCGTCAAATCTTCTTCCAGTTCTTTGGTAAAAATCCTGTCATCCCTTTCACAATGACTGCTATGATCATATGAAGGCAATATCTGCGCTGCCTGCAGGCAGAACCGCCAAATCCCTGAATTGCCGTAGGAATCCACTGCGTTGACATCGGCCCCCAGTTCCAGCATTTTTTCAAGTATCCTGCAGGCTCTTCCGGCATCCTGTTCTGTAGAGAACACTCTGAATCCCAGGATTTTATCATTGGTATTCCATCTGCTGTTCATCACGGCAGCATTGATGGCGTCATGAATAACCGGCGCCCTCCACGCATTACAGCAGGAGCTGTCTTCCATATAGTTCAGATCAGCTCCTTTATCAATCAGGTATTCTGCGATCTCAAAAGCGCCGGTTTTCAAAGATACCTGCAAAGGAGACTGTCCGTCATCCTTTTTTGGCGGCTGTTTCGCCACACAATTGACCAATTCCGGTTTACTCTCGATAATCTGCTTTACCTGCGCGATGTCTTTTTTCCGAATTGCCTGAAATAATTTCTTCATCTATCGTCCCCTCATCTATATCCCCAGTACCAGTTCCGCCACTCTGAAATAAATCAGCAGGGAAATAGCATCCACAATCGTGGTGATGAACGGACTCGCCATCACCGCCGGATCCAGTCCGATCTTCTTGGCAAGCATCGGCAGAGTCGAACCTACCACTTTCGCCACGATAACAGCCATCAACAGGGTCATGCAGACTACCAGCGCCACCTGCACGCTCACCTGATCAAAGATCATCAGTCTGGCAAAGTTACAGATTGATAACGTCAGGCCGCACAGAACCGCTGTGCGGATTTCTTTCCAGACCACCACCAGCCAATCGCTAAACTCTATCTCGTCCAGGGAGATACCACGAATGATAATGGCCGAAGCCTGTCCGCCAGCGTTGCCGCCCGTATCCATCAGCATGGGAATAAAGGCCGTCAGCACCACATATTTGCGCAGTTCACTCTCAAAAGAAGTGATGATGCTTCCTGTAAAGGTGGCTGATATCATCAACAAGAGCAGCCAGGGAATCCTCTTCTTATAGGCGTCAAACACTGTCATCTTCAGATATGGCTTGTCAGAAGGCATCACAGCCGCCATCTTCTCAATATCTTCCGTGGTCTCCTCTTCCAGGATGTCCACTACGTCATCCATGGTGATGATACCCACCAGCCGGTCTTCATTGTCCACCACCGGCATCGCCGTAAATTCATATTTTCTAAACTGCCTTGCCACCTCTTCCTGATCCATCAGGGTGTGCAGGGATACCACGTTACGATGCATCATCTCCCCAATGACCGCATCAGAATCACTGATGAGCAAATAGCGCAGTGCCACCGTTCCCACCAGCGTTCTTTTGTTATCCAATACATAACAAATGTTGATCGTCTCACTGTCCAGTCCCACCTTACGGATCCGCTCAATGGCCTCTCCCACGGTCTGGTTTTCCTTAAGATCCACATACTCCACCGTCATGATACTGCCGGCGGAATCCTCCGGATAGCGCATCAGATGGTTAATAGCCTGGCGGGTGTCGGGGCTTGTATTGGCGATCAGCCGTTTCACCACATTGGCCGGCATCTCCTCCATCAGCTCCTTGGCATCATCGGACATCATGTTATCGATGATGCGGGCCGCATCCTTGTCGGACAGGGAAGTGATGATGGACTGCTGCTGGTCAAGCTCCAGATAGGTAAAAACGTCCGCCGCCATATCCTTGGGCAGGATACGAAAGATTTTAATGACTTCTTCCTCTTCCATCTCCTCCATATAATCGGCGATATCCGCATCATTCAGTTCCTGAATAGCCTGCCTGAGTCTGGTATACTGTCCCTTTCCCAAGAGTTCCCGGATCTCCTCCATGCCAAAATCCGCATACTCATAATGTGTATTGGCACCTGTTTCCTCTGTCAAAACTTTCTCTTCCCTGATCTCACCCATAGTATGCCGCCTTTCCGCACAGGCCTGAGGCTTTCCCGGCATACTGTCCTGCATATTGGCCCTATCCGCCAATATGCCGTCTTCAGGAAACGCCGCCTGCGCTCTTATAATATATGGGATCTGAGATGGTCACCTGCGCTCTTGCGGCAGTGGCCTCTGTGATCTCATGCAACAATTTTTCCTTTTCCTCATAGGGAACCTTACACGTAATGGACACCTGCTGTGCATACACAGAATCTTCTATAAGGATTCCCCGCTGTCCCAGCAGATACTGTATCTTTCCGATACCATTATAATCCGTCTCCACAGTGAATATATATCCATAACACATGGTACACACCCTGCTGGCCGCAATACCGGCCTGGGCCGCCTGTGTGTAAGCCCGCACAAGACCGCCGGTACCAAGCAGTGTACCCCCGAAATATCTGGTCACCACCAATACAAGATTACGGATGCCAGAGCCTGTCAACACCTCCAGAATCGGTCTGCCGGCCGTACCCGAGGGTTCGCCGTCATCCGAGAAGCGCATAACTTGTCCCTGCTCCCCCAGGATATAAGCGTAACAGTGGTGTCTGGCATCCCAATATCGCTTTCGTACCGACTCGATAAAAGCCTGGGCCTCCTCTTCCGTGGACACTGCCTGCGTCTGGGCAATAAAACGCGATTTTTTCTCCTCTATTTCGCCCACGCCTCCATATTCTATGATTTTATATGGTTCCAACTTTCGACCAGATTCCATATCCGTAAATCTACTTTCCTTTCCCTTGGATGCCTCATTTGGCTCTTCCACAGCCTTTTCATAGTATAACATTTTCGCAGATTCCGTACAAGCGGAATAAAAGTGTATAAAATCGTAAACAATTCTTAAGATAAAATGAAAAAACTTTCTTTATAAGGGAAATTTTGCTATAATGGACGCAGTGTTTATGGTTTCTCTTAACAGACGCAGACTCAGCAGTCTGCGTCCCAGGAATTACTGCTTTAAAAGTTTGATATCAGATCAGACTAAGGAGGCATTTTTATGAATTATAGTAAAAGAGGTGTCCGCAAGAAACAGCAGGCTCTCAATTCTACAGGGAAAAAATGGGGTAAGAAGATAGGTTTTACCTTTATACAGGTATTCTTGTTAGCCATGATCGGCATTGCCATCATCAGCATCAGCGCCGGCATCGGCGTTTTTAAGGGAATTATCGCTACGGCGCCGGATATCGGCAATATCGATGTAACCCCTACCGGATTCTCAACATTTGTCTATGACATTGAAGGTAATCAGGTTGACAAACTGGTCGCCCGGGACGCCAATCGTATCCCGGTGACCATTGATATGGTACCTCAGGATCTGCAGGACGCTTTTGTCGCTATCGAGGATTCCCGCTTCTATGACCACAATGGTATTGATATCAAAGGTATCATCCGTGCCGGCGTGACGGGTATCCAAAACCGGCATTTCTCACAGGGCGCCAGTACCATCACCCAGCAGCTTTTAAAGAACAATGTATTTACGGACTGGACCAGTGAGGATTCTTTCGCGGATAAAGTAAAACGTAAGATTCAGGAACAATATCTTGCCCTGGAACTTGAGAAGGTGATGGATAAGGATACCATCCTGATCAACTACATGAACACCATCAACCTTGGGCAGAACACCTTGGGCGTGGAAGCGGCATCCAACCGTTATTTTGGCAAACATGTCAATGAATTAAATCTGTCCGAATGTGCGGTTATTGCAGGCATCACCCAGAATCCTTCCCGTTATAATCCGATCACACACCCGGAGGACAATGCGGAGCGCCGTAAGAAGGTGCTCAAAGATATGAAGGACCAGGGGTATATCACTCAGGAAGAACATGATGCGGCACTGGCTGACGATGTGTATTCCCGTATCCAGATCGCCGATTCCGAAAATAATGAAGAGTCATCTATCAATACATACTTTACGGATGCACTGATAGATGATGTTTTGGAGGATCTGATTGCGGCAGGCTACAATGAGACACAGGCTTATACTCTGCTCTACAGCGGCGGGCTTAAGATTTATTCCACTCTGGATCCGAAGATACAGAAAATATGTGATGACGCATTTGCGGATGAAACTAATTTCCCGGCTAATACGAAGTGGTATTTAAACTATGAACTGACCATTGACAAGGCCAACGGAGACCGGGAAAATGTCAGTACGGAAATGTTCCGTGCCTACTGGCGGGAAAACCGTTCTTCCAAATATAACCTGATCTACGCTTCCCAGGAAGAAGCCTATCAGGATATCGAAGCCTACAAGGAAGCTGTCATGTCCGCCGGCGATGAGGTATACGGGGAAAGGATCAACCTGACCCCCCAGCCCCAGGTCTCCCTGGTGGTGGAAGACCAAAGCACCGGTCATATCGTAGCCATGGTGGGCGGCCGCGGCGCCAAATCTGCCAGCCGTACCTTAAACCGTGCTACCGATACCGTTAGACAGCCCGGTTCCACCTTTAAAGTAGTTTCTACCTATGCACCGGCCTTGGACAGCGCCGGCCTCACACTGGCAACGGTCATGAACGATGCCCCGTTTAACTATGCCACAGGCCGTCCGGTTGCCAACTGGTATGGTGAGACTTACCGCGGCCTCTCCTCCTTAAGAGATGGTATCCGTGATTCCATGAACATTGTGGCAGTCAAGACACTGACACAGATCACGCCCCAGCTGGGCTTTGATTATCTGAAAAGTTTTGGCTTCACGACAGTGGTCGACCGCATGGAAATCAATGGGGAAATTTACTCAGATATCCAGCAGACCACCGCACTTGGCGGACTCACCAAAGGCGTCACCAATGAAGAATTAAATGCCGCCTATGCATGTATCGCCAATCATGGCACCTACATTAAACCGAAACTCTACACCAAAGTTGTAGACCATGACGACAACATTATCTTGGATAATACAATGCCGCAGTCCAGACAGGTTATCAAGGAGACCACCGCATTCCTGCTGACAGATGCCATGGTAGATGTGGTCACAAGCGGTACAGGCGGTGCCGTCAATTTTGGCAACATGGCGATCGCTGGCAAGACAGGAACTACTTCCGATTATAACGATGTGTGGTTTGCCGGCTATACACCCTACTATACGGCTACTACCTGGGCCGGCTTCGACAACAATGTAAAACTTTCCGGCGATGAAAAGAACCTGGCTAAAAAGTTATGGCGCGCTGTGATGTCCAAAATCCACGAAGATCTTCCCAGTGAGTCTTTCTCGGTTCCTTCCGGTATCGTAACCGCCACTGTGTGCTCTCGTTCCGGTAAGCTTCCGATTGAAGGTCTATGCAACGGCACACTTCGCAGTGAATACTTCGCGGCAGGTACTGTGCCCTCCGACACCTGCGATGTACATTATGCAGGGCAGATCTGTCAATATACCGGCCTGCCTGCAAGTGAGTTCTGTCCATTTAAGGCGGAGGGCGTGGTGGAGCTGACGCCCATCGAGGATATCTCCCTGCAGAGCGGTTCCTCCACGGTAACACAACAGGTGGTAAATCCGGACGGCACTGTCAATAACGTGGCCGTACCTGCATCCCAGACCAACATGTGCCCGCATGATGCGGCATTCTTCTCTGATCCTAACTACGAAGCTGTTCTGGAGTTACAGAGAATGGAACTGGAACAGCGGACACAGCAGGCCATCCTGGAACAGCAGCAGGCCGCTCTGGCTGCCCAGCAGCAGGCTGCGGAACAAGCGCCTCCGGCTGATGTGCCGCCGGCTGAATAAAGAAGGTAAATTCCTTCGGAAGATTAACAAATCGAGCACAGCTCGATTGCGAGTGCCGCTTCGCGGCCTCGGATAAGCGGAAGACTTTTCTATACTAAAAAGAGGGGTGTCGCTTGCGACACCCCTCTTTTTACCACAAATGTTCAATATCAGGATCAAATTCCCTTCACATCTCTTATCTTCTGCTCTAAATCAACAATACCGTTCTTGGCATTTGTGACTGCGCGGCAGGCCTCCTCATAAGCCTCTTCCGGCTCCGAAGCATGCTGTTCATAATAGATTCTGCCTATCTCAATGTAATTTTTCTTAATCACATCCTCACAGGTATTGATCTGGCTTTTCAGACTGGCAATCTCCGCTAAATCCTTCGCCTTATCAGACACTTCCCTGCCCTTCGTTGTGATTGTTTCGCCCAGTTTATCTAAGAAATCCATACCTTTCCTCCTGTTTTTTCTTTTTCTCATTGTACACCTTTCTGTTATACACCGCAAGGTCAGCGGATTGAATTGCCGGAGAGAGAATGCTTTGCTGTCGAATTATCCGAGATGGATTCTTCCTCCCACTCATCATCCGCATCGAAATCCTCTTTTGTCGTATTACCCGAAATAGAATTTTCAGAAATTCCAGAAATGGAATTCCCTGAAACGGACTCCCATCCGTCATCTTCATAGTACCGCACCAATTCCGCTGCAAAATGCTCTGCCAGAATCTGATAACCTTCCTTATTGCCGTGCACGCCGTCCGGAATATATTCCTCCACGATATTCACATCATGGGAATCCAAAATATTGGAATTATACATATCTATGACAGGAATGTCATATTCTTGTGCCAGTTTCAACATTATATTCACGATCCGTCTCTGCGGCAGCAGATAACTGCGCTCACGCATCAGGTAATCCTGCAAAATATTAGGCAGGGGCGTTGCAAAGAAGATATCCGCATCCGGATAGTTTTTCTTGAGTCCCCTGAAAAGCTCGTCCAGATCACCGCAGAAAGTGCTGGGTTTTCTCTCGTCCAGATTGCCAAGCTCATTCTCTGAAAGACAGAATCCATCATTGGTGCCTCCCATGATAATGATGATATCCACATCTTCCGGGATATCCTGATACCGCTCCACAAAGGCATCCGCCCAATACCTCCCAATGGAAGAACCGCCGATACCCAGATTATACACTTCCTCCGCATCCAAAAGTTCTTTTAACCGGGCAGGATACGCGTACTGCTGATAATCTTCCTCCGACTCCAGATTCGCCGCAGCCGTAATACTGTCCCCCAGACAGGCAATCTTTTTCCCTGTAAAATCTATCTCGCTTTCCGAAATGCGCTCCCGATCCTCCCGGTTTACTACAAGCGTCTCATCCATAGAGCTGCTGACAGCCCGCCGCGCTTCCAGTGTCATGCCAAACGAGGCATTACCGGATACTGTCCGCCTG
>CAYUKT010000019.1:10001-14318 GCA_964445285.1 uncultured Bacteroides sp.
AAGACCCATTCCTTCCTCCATGGCGGCTTCCTCCGCACGCGCTATCTCTTCCTCTTTAAGGGCACTCTCTTCCTGAAGCTGGGTGATAAATGCTTCCAGCTTCGCATGGTCCTGTGTCATCTCCTGGATTTCAGCCTGCATCTCCTGCACGCGATTGTGTGCCTCCACATTCCGGGCATACACTTCGGCCATAATCTGTTCTTCTTCCTGCTGTTCCAGCGCTTCCGACTCCACATGGGTGCGATAGGCTTTCAGCCCTAGAACCGCCAGTAAAACTGCCGTCAATACCAAAATACATACTGCTAAAATATCATTCAATCGTCTCATAATATTCTCTGCCTTACAATCTCATAAGCCAGCACCCCTGCCGCCACAGATACGTTCAAAGAATCAATGTCTCCACGCATGGGGATCGCCGCGCACATATCACATTTCTCCCTCACCAGCCGCCCCACGCCGCTTCCTTCTCCGCCTACCACAAGCCCGATCGGACCTTTCAGATCCAGCTGATACATGGGCGTACCGTCCATATCCGCACAGACAAACCACAGCCCCTCTTTCTTTAATTCCTCAATGGTCTGTCCCAGATTCGTCACCTTTGCCACCGGCGTATAGTTGAGCGCTCCCGCTGACGCTTTCGCCACCGCAGCTGTCAATCCCACCGCCCTGTTTTTGGGAATAATGACTCCATGTGCCCCCGCCTGGTTGGCCGTCCTGATAATCGCCCCCAGATTATGAGGATCCTCCACCCCGTCAAGCAGCAGGACAAAGGGCTGTTCCCCTTTTTCCCGTGCCTTTAATAAAATATCTTCCACCTCTGCATAACCATAAGCCGCCGCGCTGGCGATCACCCCCTGATGCTTGCCCGCCGCAGACATCTGGTCCAGACGCTCTTTGGCCACATACTTGATCATGGTTCCCTGTTTGGATGCCTCCCGCTTGATGGTCATAACGGGGCCATCTTTACAGCCATCTAAAATATACAGCCTGTCTATGGTCTTGCCGGCACGGAAGGCCTCAATCACGGCGTTTCTGCCTTCTATCATAAATTCCGAATTTTCTTTGAGGGGTTCTTCCCTGTCCCGTTCTTTTCGATTCTGTTCTTTCATCCTCGCCTCCATCGCATATACTCCTGCTCTAACACACGAACCCGGCATCAGCCCGGATCCTGCTTAAATCTCCATACCCACTCCCTCAATTGCTTTTTTGATCAGGGATAATAACCGCTCCTGCCTGCCCTGCAGATACAGATAACCGCACAACGCCTCCAGCCCCGTGGCTTTGCGGTATTCTATGACAGAAGCATTTTTTGCTGTGGTATAGGACTTGGCATTACGCCCCCGTCTGCAGATTTCCTGCTCTTCCTGGGTCAGTTCCTCCCATAGTCCGTCAACCAGCTTTGCCTGCACCACAGCGCTGACATACTTCACCGTCTTCTTATGCAGCTTGTTGGGGGACGTATTGCCCCGTTCCACCACGATCGTGCGGATCACCAGATCATAGATCGCATCACCGATATAGGCAAGCGTCAGCGGGGAATAAGTCCTGATATCCACTTCTTTACAGGCAAACTCCCGCTTGATTGCCCCTAAAATCGTCACGCTCTCTTCCATTTGACACCCTCTCTCGTATCTTCCAGGATAATGCCCTTTTCCGTAAGGATATTCCGTATCTCATCCGCCCGCGCAAAGTTCTTCGCCTTCCTGGCCTCCTGCCGCTCCTGTATCAGCGCTTCGATCTCCTCGTCCAGCATCTCCTGCTTTTTCTCCACGATCAGGCCGCAGATATCAGAAAGCATCACTATTTCTTCCTTCAGAGCCTCTAAAAAGGCGCTGCTGGATTCTGCATCCGCATGGGTATTGGCAAATTTGACCAGTTCAAAAATAGCCGAGATGGCATCCGCCGTATTAAAGTCATCATCCATGGCCTCGTCAAACTTGTCCACAAACCCTTCCGCCTCTGCCAGCAGTTTCTCTTCCGCCTCACTCATCGCGCCATCGCCTGCGTTCCCCAAAAGGAAATTCAGATTCCCCACGCTGGTCACGATCCTGTCCAGGCCATTCTTGGCCGCCGCCATTAATTCCGCACTGAAATTCAACGGACTCCTGTAATGTGCAGAAAGCATGAAGAAACGAAGCACCTGCAGATCATATTTTTCACTGATATCCCGCACCGTAAAGAAATTCCCCAGAGATTTGGACATCTTTTTATTATCAATGTTTAAGAACCCGTTGTGCATCCAATATTTGGCAAAAGTCTTTCCATTGGCCGCTTCCGACTGTGCGATCTCATTCTCATGATGGGGGAAGATCAGGTCTTCACCGCCCGCATGGATGTCAATTTCATCACCCAGATATTTCTTACTCATCACCGAACATTCGATGTGCCACCCCGGACGCCCCTCGCACCAAGGTGCTTCCCAGAAAGGCTCTCCTTCCTTCTTCGGCTTCCACAACACGAAATCCAAAGGATCCTGCTTCTGGTCTTCCCCGGATACCAGCAGGGATCGCTCGCCGCTTCGCAGATCATCCAGATTCTTGTGGGAAAGCTTGCCATATTCCGCAAAACTCCTGGTCTTAAAGTAAACGGTACCATCCTCCGCCACATAAGCGTGACCCTTCTCAATCAGCGTATTGATCATATCGATCATACCGTCAATCTCACAGGTCGCCTTGGGATGAGTGGTGGCCGGCTTCACATTCAAAGCTTCCATATCTTTCTTACACTCTGCAATATAACGCTCCGAGATCACGGCCGCATCCGTTCCCTCCTCATTGGCCTTCTTGATAATCTTATCATCCACATCCGTAAAATTGGAAACATAATTGACCGCATAACCCTTATGCTCCATATACCGGCGTACCGTATCAAAGACGATCATAGGTCTTGCATTGCCAATGTGTATCAGATTATAAACCGTAGGCCCGCAGACATACATGCTGACCTTTCCCTCCTCCAGGGGAATGAACTCTTCTTTCTTTCTGGATAATGTGTTATATACTTTCATACTCTGCCTCCTTATTGCAGTTCTTATTATCTTTTCTTTACTTCTTATCCCACTAACTCTTTATTTCTCAGCCATTAAACTTTCATTGTCCAGATACATCTGCTGACCTCCGCTGCAGCTTAAGTTCTCTTTCCACGTCAAGCAGCCGGTTGGTCAGTTCCGCGTTAGCCTTCTGCAACAGTACAATGTCCTCCCGCACCGGATCCGGCAGATGCGTCTGATCCAGCTCTTCCTGCGGCAGACTCATATTATCCCGCTTGACCACGCGTCCAGGCACACCCACCACAGTGGAATTGGGCGGCACCTCTTCTAACACCACACTGCCTGCCCCAATCTTGCTGTTATCGCCGATCTTAAAAGAGCCAAGCACCTTGGCGCCGGTACTGATCATCACATTGTTCCCCACGGTAGGATGCCGCTTACCCTGTTCCTTCCCCGTACCGCCCAGAGTCACCCCCTGGTAGAGCGTTACGTTGTCTCCGATAATTGTGGTCTCTCCGATGATGACCCCATGGCCATGGTCGATAAAGAACCCCTTGCCGATCTGTGCGCCCGGATGTATCTCAATGCCGGTTTTACGCACCCCCTTCTGGGATACCCACCTCGCCAGGAAGTAATGCTTTTTCAAATACAGCTTATGCGCCACACGATAATACAGCATGACCTTGAAGCTGGGATAAAGAAAGACTTCCATATTGGAATGGATAGCCGGATCCCGTTCCCTTACAACGCGGATCTCTTCCTTTATATTATTGACAAATCCCATATCTTTCCTCCATAGACATCAAAAAACGCGGTTCATGCGTCCTTCCCGGTGGGAAATAGAGACGAATTGATCCGCGGTTCCACTCTACTTAAAAACTGCCTGCAGTTTTTCACTCAAAGCCTGTAACGGGGCTGACCGGACGAAGATACTCCAAACCGCGCCTGCGGCCTTTCCCCTCGCCTGGCTCCGGAGCGCACTTCCCTTCCTCCTTTGCGAAATCTGCTTCCAGCCAATGACAGATTCTCTCTGACGCCTGGATAAAAGGTACTCTTCTCCTTCACTGCCTATAGTATTTAGAATATGCAAAGATGGGGATTTTGTCAAGCGTTTATAGGTTCGATTTCATGTTCGATTTCATGGATCCAGGTTCCATTGATTGCATCCATGACAATAAACTCTTTTGCAATCATAATTTCTCCTGACTTCCCAAAAATCTTGTTTGCTTTATGAGAATCCCATGATATAATAGACACAAGTTCATAATAACTTATGGAAGCATAGCTCAGCTGGGATGAGCGCTCGCCTGACTAGCGGGAGGCCAAGG
>CAYUKT010000020.1:0-4959 GCA_964445285.1 uncultured Bacteroides sp.
ATTGTGGCAAGACCACATTATTTAACCAGCTTACCGGCTCCAATCAGCATGTGGGGAATTTCCCAGGAGTGACGGTGGACTCCAAGATGGGGGAGATACGGGGAGAGAAAGGCAATGCGGTGGTTGATCTTCCCGGTATTTATTCCATCAGGCCATACACCAATGAGGAGATCGTCACCCGCAGTTTTATCTTACAGGAGAAGCCGGACGGAATTATCAATATTGTGGATGCTACTAACATAGAGCGAAACCTGTATCTTACCCTGCAGCTTCTGGAACTGCATATTCCCATGGTGCTGGCTCTCAATATGATGGATGAGGTGCGGGGAAACGGCGGCACCATTGATATTGCCAAGATGGAGGAGGCACTGGGTATCCCGGTGGTGGCCATCAGCGCGGTAAAGAATGAGGGTGTGGAGGATCTGATCAATGCTATCAGGGAGGTATCATCCAGACGTATCTACCCCAAAGTGACGGATTTTTGTGAGAAAGGCCCTGTACACCGCTGTATCCATGCGGTCAGCCATCAGGTGGAAGACCACGCGGAGCGGATTGGGATGTCGCCCCGGTTTGCCGCCACAAAGATTGTGGAGGGGGACCATGATATCATCAACCGGCTGAATCTGTCCGACAATGAGTTGGATCTGATGGAACATAGTATCGTGGAGATGGAGCAGGACAGCCAGATGGACCGCAATGCGGCCTTGGCGGATATGCGGTACGAGTTTATCGAGCGGGTCTGCACACAGGCAGTCATCAAGTGTAAGGAAAGCAAAGAACATATCAGGAGTCTTAAGATAGACAGCGTCCTCACTCATAAATATTTGGCTATACCGGTGTTTGTCCTGATCATGGTGGTGGTGTTCTTCATGACTTTCGGGGTGATCGGGCAGGCGTTGAGCGATTTGATGAGCATGGGTATTGACGCGCTCTCCGGTGTGGTGGAGCAGGCGCTTATTAATTACGGGATCAATCCGGTGGTGAAGAGTCTGGTGATTGACGGTATCTTTACGGGGGTGGGCAGCGTATTGAGTTTCCTGCCCATCATTGTGGTATTGTTTTTCTTTTTATCGATTCTGGAGGATTCGGGATATATGGCGCGGATTGCTTTTGTGATGGACAGGCCGCTTCGAAAGATTGGTCTGTCGGGCAAGAGTTTTGTTTCTATGCTCATCGGTTTTGGCTGCAGCGTGCCGGCAGTGATGTCCACAAGGACATTGTCTTCGGAGCGGGATAAAAGGATGACCATCTTGTTAATACCCTTTATCAGCTGTTCGGCCAAGATTCCGATTTATGCGTTGTTTGCTGCGGCCTTTTTCAGGGAACATGCGGCGCTTGTGATGATGGGCCTGTATGTGCTGGGAATCCTGGTAGGGCTTGTGTGTGCGCTGGTCCTCAAAAGAACCGTATTTCACGGCAAACCCATGCCGTTTATGATGGAACTGCCCAATTATCGTTTCCCTTCCGTTAAGAGTGTGCTGCTTTTGATGTGGGATAAAGCCAAAGATTTCGTGCAGCGGGCATTTACGATCATCTTTATTGCCACACTGATCATCTGGTTTTTACAGACTTTTGACAGCAGGCTCAATGTGGTGACGGATTCCGGGGAAAGTCTGCTTGCCATGGTCGGAAAACTGATCGCGCCTCTGTTTGCACCCCTTGGTTTTAATGACTGGCGGGCAGCTACGGCCCTGATCGGCGGCTTTACAGCCAAGGAGGCGGTGGTCAGTACACTGGGAGTTCTGACCGGTTCTTCCATGACCAATCTGGAAGTGACATTGGGGAGTGTTTTTACGCCTCTTTCCGCTATGAGTTTCTTGGTCTTTACATTACTCTATACGCCCTGTGTGGCGGCTGTGGCTACCATTAAGAGGGAGATGGGATCTGTGTGGAAAACCATAGGCATTGTGTGTATGCAGTGCATGGTAGCGTGGCTTGCGGCCTTTATCTGTTATCACGCGGCAGGTCTGTTTTTCTAAAAGAAGAGACTTGCATTTCCCAAGAAGGCGTAGTATGATGGAACATATGGAAAACGTTTTCCAATCGAGCCAAGGAGGTATATTATGGATTTTAATGCAGTATATCACAGAGCCAATGACAATTATTGTTATCCTCTGGATGAAGAACAGCTTGTCATCAACATCAAGACGGGGTATGATGTTAAGTATGTAAATCTGATTCATGGGGATCCTTTTAAGTCCGGTATTTTGGGCGGTGGAGAGGGCTGGGACGGCGAAGCGCTCAATATTCCTTTCAAGAAGAGGCTGAAAAACCAACTCTGGTGGACGACCACTATACGACCGCCGTACAGGAGGCTGAAATATTATTTTGAGCTGCAGACCGAGGACGAGAGGTGGTTTTATTTTGAGGATGGTTTTGTGTCCGAATCCCAGATGCAGCTGGCGGGCAGGAGCAGACAGTGTTTCATTTTTCCATGGATGAATCCGGCAGATATTCCGGTGACGCCTGCCTGGGTGAACGATACGATCTGGTATCAGATTTTCCCGGAGCGCTTTTGCAATGGGGATTCATCTAATGATCCGGAAGGGGTACTGCCCTGGCGGGTCAAGGGATCTGTGTCCAATCAGGAATTTTTTGGAGGGGATCTGCAGGGAATTATCCGGAAGTTGGATTATATCAGGGATCTGGGAGTGTCGGGGCTTTATCTGACACCGATCAATGAAGCACCCTCGTCCCATAAATACGATACGAAGGATTATACGAAGATAGATCCTCATTTCGGCACGGAAGAGACCATGAAAACTCTGGTCAGGGAGGCCCATGCCAGGGGAATCCGGGTGATGTTAGATGGTGTGTTCAATCATTCGGGCAGACTGTTTGCACCCTGGATTGATGTGAAGGAAAAAGGCCCCCAGTCAGAGTATTGGGACTGGTTCATGGTGAATGAATGGCCCTTTAAAGAGGATGGGGGCTGTGCCCATGCGAAACAGTATTATACCTTTGCCTTCTATGACAATATGCCGAAGTTGAATACCAATAATCCCAAGGTGCGGGAATATCTGATCGATGTCTGTGAGAACTGGGTGAGAAATTATGATGTGGACGGCATCCGTCTGGATGTGGCCAATGAAATATCCCATGCCCTCTGTAAGGAGTTGAGAACGCATCTGAAGGCCATTAAGCCGGACTTGTATATTCTGGGGGAAATCTGGCACGATGCGATGCCCTGGCTGCGAGGGGACGAGTTCGATTCGGTTATGAATTATCCCCTGGGAGAGAGTATTAAGGATTTTTGGATAGATAAAAGTCTTACCAATGAGGATTTTGAGTATACGATCAACCGCTGTTACACACGCTATATGCAGCAGACAAACGATGTGCTGTTTAACCTGCTGGATTCCCATGACACGAAGAGACTCAGGAGCGATGTCAAGAACCTGGACGAGTACTTCCAGCAGTTGGCGGTACTGTTTACCATGCCGGGTTCCCCCTGTATCTACTATGGCACAGAGATTGCCATGGAGGGCGGCCACGATCCGGACTGTCGCCGCTGTATGCCCTGGGAGGAGATAGAGGGCGGTGTTTACGATGAGCGGATCGGTATCATCAGCAGCCTGCTTCACTTGCGGATGGAAGAGCCGCTGTTGAGGAACCGCAACTTCCATTTCCCGAACAAGATCAACAGACCAAGGGTCATCGAGTTCAATAAGATGGGCTGGGTGGACGATTATGTGGAAGTCATCATCAACTGTGAGGAAGAGGATATCGAGATTACCAGAGAGGGTGAAATCCTCTTTTCCAGACACTATATAGACAATACTTTACTGCGAAATGGTATTTTGATCCGCCGGATATGCAGCAGATAAAAGGAATGACGGATACGGAGTTTCAGGAGGAAAACAGATATGACAACCAATATGATGAACCAGTTTCATTTACCTTACTGCCTGGTGATAGAGGAGGGCGCCTGTGAAAGGCTGAATGAGATTCTTGCGGATTGCATCCCCGGCATTGAACAGAAAAAGGTGATCATCGCAACGGAACCGGCCCTTGTCAGCATCATGAAGGATTATCTGGAAGAGATGAAACGGGATCTGCCCTGCAGTGAAACGTATCTGATCGAGGAAAACAGTTTTGACGAGGCGATGGAACTGGCGAAATATATTTGTATGAATGACTGCGAGGTTATCATAGGCGTGGGCGGCGGCAAGGTGCTGGATGTGGCAAAATATGCGGGATTCGTGGGTAAGATTCCCTATATCTGTGTGCCCACAACCTTGAGCAATGACAGTCTGGCATCACCGGTATCAGTGCTTGGCACGGTGGGGGATGCCAGAAAGACATTGAAATGTAAGATTCCTACGGGGATCGTGGTGGACGTGAATGTGGTCATGGGTGCGCCTGTGGCACAGCTGCAGTCGGGAATTGGCGATACGATCAGCAAGTATACGGCGCTCTATGACTGGAAACTGGACGCTGCCTACAGAAAAGACCGGGTGGATGACTTTTCCTATCTGATCTCGGATATGGCGCTGACTTCCCTGTGTTATAACGAGGAAAAATCTTTAAAGAGTAAGGAATTTATCAAAATATTAACACAATCCCTGGTGCTTGGCGGGCTGGCCATGGAGATTGCCGGCAATTCCCGGCCCAGCAGCGGCTCGGAGCATCTTTTCTGTCACTCTCTGGAGGAGAATCATAAGGAGATACAGATTTCCCATGGTATGGCAGTAGCTTTGGGGAGCCTTGTGAGCTGCCGTCTGCAGGGACGGGATGTGGAACGTCTGGAACATATCCTGAAGGCTTACGGTATGGATATGGATCCCATGAATTGGGGGATTACGGAAGAAATCTTTATTGATGCATGGCTTGGCGCAGCAGACACCAGAAAAGACCGGTATACGATTTTGAATGAGGTGGATCTTACCAGGGAATGGCTGGTTCAGGTTTATGGAGAACTGAGAAGTGGGAGATAAGGGTGACATGACAACTGACAAA
>CAYUKT010000020.1:5059-13987 GCA_964445285.1 uncultured Bacteroides sp.
ATCTTTCTGTTTACATTCCAGCCCGAAGCGTTTTCCTATGAAATGTACTGGATTGTACCGTATATCATGCTGGGACTGCTGATAGGGAGCATATCCTGTTTCCTGTATCAGATCACCGTACGTTTTCTGCATATGGCAGTCAGGGATTTTCTGTTGGTTGATATGATCATTCTCTTCCTGTTGATCCAGTTTGCGCCGCGCAAGAAATCGGCTATTTTCTGGTACAATGGAACGGCGCATTATACGGTGCCGTTTGCGCTTGCCCTGTTTGCGATGGTGGCTTTTTTGCGGTTTGTGCAGACCTGGAAAAAAAGGCATGTTGTCTGGGCGGCCGTATGGCTGACCTTACTTGGGGGGACCAATTATCTGGCGGCTGTGTTCGGGTGTCTGGGCTTTATCTTCCTTGGCGTATTCTTTTATTTCAGACTGGAAAGAGATGATGGCGGGAGCAGTTCTGCAGATGCCGTTCAGGGCAGGAAAGTCCTGTGGATGGGGATTCCCCTTGTTCTGGAACTGATCGGGCTGTTGATCAGTGCGCTGGCGCCGGGCAATGCCAGACGTGGCGGAGAGACTTACGAGATTTCCCTGGGACGTATGCTGGGGGCGGTGATAGAGGCTTTCAGACAGGGGATAGTGGGTGTTATTTATTCTGTGAGGGAGCATCCGATTACTTTAGCGGCGTTGATTGTGCTGGCAGTGATTCTCTGGGATATTCTGTGGGAAAAAGCAGGGCAGGAAACATTCCGGTTTCCACTGCCTGGGCTTGTAATCTTTTATTTTTTCGGGACCTATTGTGCCATGTACTGGCCGGGAATCTTCGCTGGTGTGGAGGTATCTGGCGGTGTGCCCAATACCATATACTGGGTTTTTGTACTGATGATGTTTTGCAGTATGCTGTATGGTCTTGGCTGGCTGGCGGTCAGATCGTCCAGTCGGGAGAAGAAAATAAATAACATACGATATTTATATGTGGCAGGAATTGCGGCTGCATTCGTACTGGTGGTTCTGGGGCGCAGCAACATCAAAGAATCCACGGATTATATGTGTCTGGAGTATATCCTGACAGGGCAGGCCCGCGACTATCAGGCTCAGATGGAACAGTTTACGCAGTTGTTGACGGATGATACCGAAGACGAGGTGATCCTGCCCTCGATCAATGACTGGCAGGGGCCGCTCATGCATATGCCGGTAACGGAAGATCCGGATGCCTGGACGAACCAGACGGTGAAAGAATTCTTCGGGAAAAAACGAGTTGTATCCATCCCGCGCCAGGAATGGGAAGAGAGGATGCAGTAAAGGAATTTTACACAAAATTAATAGATTCTTTCTTGTTTTCCGCCTATTTGGGGTATATAGTATTAGTCAGATTCATGCATAAGGACAAATAGAACGCGTGTTATTGAATGGAGGACACAGGATAAGATGAGCGGAAATCCCTTTTTCCCTTTAGATGAGATGAGCAGTGATTCGGACGATACACAGGTGATGATGATACCGAAAGTGGATGGGGCTATTTATGACCAGCGAAGGAAACTTGCTGGAACGATGGTGGATTATAAGGAAATGCGCATGCGTTACAGCTGTGCGATCAAGGAAGTGCGGACGAAGTTTGATGTGCTGAATTCGGAGTTCAATGTACGCTATCGGAGAAATCCCATCACATCCATCAGTTCCCGTTTAAAGAGCAGTGCCAGTATCATGGAGAAACTCAACCGCAAGGGGTTAAGCTTCACGGTGGAGAATGTGGAGAGCAGTCTCTATGATGTGGCGGGTATCCGGGTGGTGTGTTCTTATGTGGATGATATTTACGGGCTGGCCAGTGCACTGGCCAAGCAGGACGACATCACGGTGATCAGGGAGAAAGACTATATTAAGAATCCGAAACCGAACGGCTACAGGAGTTATCACATGATCGTGAGTGTGCCGGTGTTTTTTTCAGATCAGACGAGGGACATGGCGGTGGAAGTGCAGATACGAACGATCGCCATGGATTTTTGGGCAAGTCTGGAGCACCAGCTCAAATATAAACAGGAGGTGCCAGACCAGCGAAGGATTGTGGAGCAGCTGACGGAATGCGCCGAACAGATTGCATCCATTGACCAGCAGATGTGGCAGGTGCGCAAAAAGATTGAAGCCACGGAAGATCTGCCCACGGAAGAGGAAGTCCTGCTGGAAAAACTGCGCAGGATCGATATTGCGATCAACGAATAGAATAACAGAGCGAACTTCGTATGACTGCGAGGTTCGCTCTGTGGATAAGGATGAATTAAAAATCAATCGTTATTAATGCTCGGTATCCTCCATGGGGGCATAGTGGATATTTACCTTGATATCCTGCCCGTAGTTGCCGAAAGTTTTGCCGAAGATCGTGAGACCGCCGATATGTTCCGCATCATCATCCACGGCCATGCGGAAGCGGAGGCTGCTGCGGTAATCCAGGTTAAAGCTGTCTATGGTCACATCAGAGATCTGAAGACCGTCAATGAAAGTTCCCTTTTTGTTAATGACTAACAGTTTCAGCAGTCCATACTGGTTCCAGTTAGGGAACCACCAGTCCGGTGTGAACAGCCCGCGGGAATCGCCAAAATCCCCGGGGGAGAGCCAGTTGCCTACACACACGTCATTCAGATAAAAAGAAATATCGGAGGGCCATACATTGTTGACGCCTGGCGCCTCGGAACTTAATTCCGCAGAGATGGTAAGCTGGGTGATCTTCTGGAAACTGGGGATAAAATTGGGAATATTATATTCCACAAACCCCTTGGTGAACCAGAGGATATCAGCGCTGTAGCGATCCGGATGGTCGAAGTAACGGGCATCGTCCACCTCCCCGATCAGGGCCTTATCGGAAGCCAGGCCGCAGGTAGGGCAGATGCGGTAGACCGAATAATGGCCAACCTTGATATCGGTGCTGTATACATTCAGAATATCTTCCTGCTTTTCCAGATCGATGAGAATTTTATCTAAGTGGACAGAACAAATCTTCTGGTTGCCATGGCCGGCGGACTCACTGGAGATAGAGATGAGACCGCAGCTTTCCAGTTTCTTGATATGGCTTGTGAGTGCACCGTTGGTGATGTTTAAGTGGGAAGCCAGTTCGTTCATGCTCATGCTGTTATTATCCAGAAGAATGTTGAGAATCTCGACACGGACATCGGAGCCAAGTGCCTTGAAAATATCCAATCCGTCATTTAGTGATGTAATGTGAAGCAATTTGATGTCCTCCAGTCATATAGTTTATATATTTGTAAAATAATGTATATCTGTTAAAATTATATACATAAAATCCCATTTCGTCAATTATTTCTAAACAATTTGTTTTGAAAGAAAATAGGTATATTAATAGAGGAATGGAACGTAAAAATGCCCAAAATATTAAGGAATATGCAGAAAGATCAATGATGTAAATTATTTTATATATAAATAAAACAAAGCGTCCAATATCGGACGCTTTGTTTTGGTAAACCAGCCGGTATCTGTCCAGCAAATGGTCACTTACAGGGCTTTTTGGTTGACAGACTCAAAAGTCTCCATAATCTCCTTAGAAGGAGCCGGGGTGACAAGAGAGACCACAACATTGACGATCAGTGCGATCACGAATGCCGGGAGAAGTTCGTAGATGGCAAAAGCGCCGCCCAAGGTGGCTATGCCATATTTCCAGGCAAACACCATAACGCCGCCGGTGATCATGCCCGCCAGGGCGCCCTGTCTGTTGGAACGTTTCCAGAACAGCGCCAGCAGGACCACAGGACCAAATGCTGCGCCGAAACCGGCCCAGGCAAAGGATACGATGGTAAAGATGGAACTATTGGGATCCTGTGCGATGAAGACGGCGATCAGGGAGATCACAATAACTGTGATACGCGCAATGATCAGGGATGTCTTGGTATCCAGTTTCTTTTTACCAAAATCCTGTACCAGATTCTGGGAGATACTGGATGCCGCCGCTAACAGCTGGGAATCGGCGGTGGACATGGTAGCTGCCAGGATACCTGCAAGAATAACGCCTGCTATCAATGCGGGGACAACACCGCGTTTGCTCAGGGTGGAGGCAATCTGTACGATGACGGTCTCAGAGTTGCTGCCCTCCAGCATGGGGATTACATTCATTTTAGACAGACTGTATCCCACAATCCCGATAAAGACAGCCACTGCCATGGAGATGACCACCCATACGGTGGCGATCCGGCGGGAGAGCTTTAATTTATTCTCATCCTTGATAGCCATGAAACGCAGGAGAATATGTGGCATACCGAAATATCCCAGTCCCCAGGCCAGGGTGGAGCAGATGGTAAGGAAGGTATAAGGTTTTGCAGACATGGTATCTGCTGCGTGGGTCTGCAGCATGCTTAAATAGCCGGGCAGTTCGCTGGCATTGGCGATCACGGTATCAAAACCGCCCACGGTGACTGCGCCGAAACCGATGACGATCAGGAGGGCCACAGACATGGTGATGCCCTGGATCAGATCCGTGGTACTCACAGCCAGAAAGCCGCCCAGCGTGCAATATAAGACGATGACAGCCGCACTCAGCAGCATCGCTAACATATAATTCATGCCGAATAAAGTGCTGAAGAGTTTGCCGCAGGCAGCAAAGCCGGAAGCCGTGTAAGGCACGAAGAAGACCACGATGACGATGGCGGCGATACAGGTCAGGATGTGCCTGTCATCTCCGTATCTTCTGGCGAAGAAGTCCGGGATCGTGAAGGAGCCTATCTTACTGGAATAACGGCGGATTCGTCTGGAGACCAAAAGCCAGTTTAAGTAAGTGCCGATGGCAAGGCCGATGGCGGTCCAGCCTACATCTGCGATACCGGATATGTAAGCGAGGCCGGGCAGTCCCATCAGCAGATAGCTGCTCATATCGGAAGCCTCTGCACTCATGGCAGTGACAAGAGGTCCCAGTTTGCGGCCGCCCAGATAAAATTCGGAGGCCTGTGTATTTTGTTTGGAAAAAGTCACGCCGATATAGATCATCAGGCCCAGATAGGCCACAATGGAAATAATGATACAGATTTGTGATGTCATGTTAGTCCCCATTTCTGCGTACAGTCTGTTTGTCGTTCGGTGACTGGTCAACGGACAGATTCGTGCCGAGTACGCATAAACACAAATCCTTAGCCAGTCTACCACAAGGAAAAACAGAAGAAAATATGAACTAAAGTATAGAATTGAGTCTGGACTTTATGGGGATACCATAATAAACCCGCGCAGAAAGGTGGGAAGCAGGGTACCGGCGTACTGATAGAGAGAATATTCGCCGTTGCAGATACACCAGTCGTACATAATGGCGCGCTCGAAGAGGGAGTAAGCCTTGACCATCTCATTGACAGAGAGGTCTTTTCGCAGTTCCCCGCTTTTCTGTCCTTCTATCATAATCTTGCGAAGCAGACGGTAGTAGGTGCGTCCATGGTCTAGGAGATGCTTTTCTCCGGCGGTGGTCAGCTGGGTGGAGAGCAGTCGTGCAAGAAGGTCCAGAGGCACCCGGTTCTCGATCATCAGGAATAATTCGTGGTTTAAATACACGAGCTGGTCGAGACTGGAAGGGAAATTTTCCAGGGAAGGAGTCAGTTCCTCGTATTTGGTGTCAAAGAGATAGGAGAGGGAAGAGAGCAGAGCATCCTTGCCGTCAAAATAGTGATAAAAAGAGCCCTTTGAGGTCTCCGAATGTTCCACAATATCGTCAATTGTAGTGTTTTCATAGCCCTGTTCATAGAAAAGTTCCCATGCGGATTCAATGATTCTTCCTTTGGTATTGCGGCTGTCTTTTCTCGGCATGTATGTTCTCCTTTCAGGCTGGTGTTTTGTTTTATATTATAATATATAAAATAAATATTGTATATACGGCGGAAATATCCCGGAAAATCACGGATCACGTGAATCAGGAGGATTCAGGAAGAACCCGGATAAACTGTTTGACAGGAAGGAGCGTGAGACTTTAATATACTATATAAGATGAGTCTTTATATCATATGGGAGATACTATGGACGAACAGATCAGACTGCCGCAGGCGTTCTGTGGGCGGATGGAACGGCTTCTTTTAGAGGAATACAATGCTTTTCTTGCAAGCTATGAAAAAGAGCGATATTACGGACTGCGGCATAATCCCTTAAAGAGTCCGGCAGAGACATTTGTGGAGCAGATGCCTTTTACACTGGACAAGATTGCCTGGGCCAGAGAGGGATATTATTATCAGGCGGTTCAGCAGCCGGGCCGGCATGTGCTGCATGAAGCCGGTGCCTATTATATTCAGGAACCTTCGGCCATGGCAGTGGCGGAGATTTTGGATCCCCAGCCGGGTGAGCGGATCCTGGATTTGTGCGCGGCTCCCGGCGGCAAGACCACACAGATAGCAGGCAGGATGCAGGGAGAAGGTCTTCTGGCTGCCAATGAGATCGTACCGGAACGAGCCAGAATCTTATCCCAGAATGTGGAGCGCATGGGGGTGAGAAACTGTGTGGTGTGCAATGAGAAGCCGGAGCGGCTTGCGGCACTTTTCCCGGGCTTTTTTGACAGGATCCTGGTGGATGCCCCCTGTTCCGGGGAAGGGATGTTCCGCAAGGACGAGGCGGCCAGACAGGAGTGGTCCCCCGCACATGTGACGATGTGTGCCGAAAGGCAGGGCAAGATCTTAGAGGAAGCCGCCAGCATGTTAAAACCGGGCGGCGTGCTGGTCTATTCCACCTGTACTTTTGCGCCGGAGGAAAATGAGGGAGTCATCAGCAGATTTATCCGTGCACATGAAGATTATATAATAGAAGAAACGGACTGCTGCGAGGCATTTTCCCAGGGACAGCCGGGGTGGACGGATGATCCTGCCGCCGGGATAGAATATACGATGCGGCTGTGGCCCCATAAGTTGAAAGGGGAGGGACATTATATCGCCCGTCTTCGCAGGAAGAAAGAAGCGGCAGAACAGGGGATACTGCCGTATGAAGAAAGCGATCGGAACAGTCAGGACAGAGTAAACAGTGCGGATAGAATAAGCAGTAAGAACAGCATAAGCAGTAAGAATGGCAAAAACAACAGAAGCAACAGAAACAATAGGGAACGGACCGGCGACAGAAAACTGCGAGAAGCGGTAACCATATTTCTGACACAGGAACTGGGCCTGCCGGAGACATGGATAGACAGACAAAGCGGTACGGTCACCAGCTTTGGGGAGCAGGTGTATCTGGTGCCGGAAGGGATGATTCCCTTAACAGGAGTGAAGGTGCTGCGGCCGGGGCTTTGTCTTTTGACAGACAGAAAGAACCGCTTCGAGCCGGCACATGCGCTGGCTATGGCCCTTACTGGCGAAGATACGGCCAGGGTGAGGGAACTGACAATGGAAGAAGCCAGGCGGTATCTTCGCGGAGAGAGTATTCCCTGCGGGCAGGAGAGAGGCTGGATACTTCTTACTTGTGAGGGATATTCTCTTGGGTTTGGAAAGGCTTCCGGCGGACAGATTAAGAATCACTATCCCAAAGGGCTTCGCAAAAATATATGACAGGCGGCCATGGCACGGGCGCCGGAATGGAGGACGATATGACAAATTGGCTTCAGGATGCGGTGTTTTATGAGATTTACCCACAGTCTTTTCAGGATTCCAATGATGACGGCATTGGGGATTTTAACGGCATTATTGACAGACTGGACTATATCAGGGAACTGGGGTGCAATGCGATCTGGATGAATCCCTGCTATGATTCACCGTTTGCAGATGCTGGTTATGATGTGCGGGATTATAAAAAACCGGCCGGGCGCTATGGGACCATGGAGGATCTGGTCAGGCTTTTTGAGGAAGTACACAAAAGGCAGATGCATATTCTCTTGGACCTGGTGCCGGGGCATACCTCAGAGGAACATAAGTGGTTTCGTGAGAGCGGTAAAGCGGAAAGGAATGAATATTCCGACCGCTACATCTGGACGGATGCATGGCTGATGCGGGCGGACGGGTTTGCCTATATCGCCGGGGAATGCGAGCGCAACGGCACCTATATCCTGAATTTCTTTAAATGTCAGCCGGCTTTGAACTATGGGTTTTTGCATCCTGATAAGCCTTGGCAGAAGGCCATGGACGATCCGGCCTGCCTGGCTACAAGGGATGCCATGCGGGATGTGATGCGTTTCTGGCTGGATAAGGGATGTGACGGCTTCCGGGTGGACATGGCGGATTCTCTGGTCAAGAATGATGATGAGGTCAAGAGCGGCACCTGCAAAGTCTGGCGGGATCTGTTTAAGAGTGTGCAAAGGGAATATCCGGAGGCGGTTTTTGTGTCCGAGTGGAATAATCCCCGGTCGGCCATCGGCATGGCAGGATTTCAGATGGATTTCTTTCTGGATTGGCCGGACAATGGCTACCATAAGCTCCTGCGGGATTATGATGAGAATGGGCTGGATAACAGCTTTTTTAAAAGGGACAGCAACAGGAGCATCCTTGATTTCCTTGAGGAGTACCTGCCCAAATATGAGGCTGTGAAAGAGCAGGGATTTTATTGCCTGATCACGGGCAATCATGATACGGTCAGGGCGGCTTATCATCTGGAAGAGCGGGAATTAAAACTTGCCTATGCCTTTCTTTTGACGATGCCGGGCGCGCCCTTTATTTATTATGGGGATGAGATTGGGATGCGTTATCTGCAGCTGCCGACCAAGGAGGGTGGTTATACCCGGACAGGTTCCCGCACACCCATGCAGTGGACGGATGGCATAAACCGTGGGTTCTCCGGAGCGGATGCGGACAGCCTTTATCTGCCGGTGGATATGGATGAGGGGGCTCCTACGGTGGAAAACCAGCAGAAACGTGCGGATTCCCTCTATCATACGGTGAAGAATGTGCTTGCCCTGAGACATGCGGAAAAAGCATTTACACGCCATGAAAATCTGGAAATCCTGACGGCGGAAAAAAATCTGCGGAGTTTTGTTTATCAGAGAGATGATCTTGT
>CAYUKT010000021.1:0-5326 GCA_964445285.1 uncultured Bacteroides sp.
TATTTAATTTTCTGAAAAATCTTGTAAAAGCGTGAATTTTAGTGTATGATTAACTTAAATTTTTGTAAAAAAATAATAATAATTAAAAAATAGTTAAGTATATGACAAAAGATGTATTTGCATGATGGTGAAAGGTCCGCTATTCATGAAGAAAGTATTTGTGAATAGTGTTTTTTATCAATAGGGGAAAATAATTAAGAAGTGTGTTACAGAAATGCTAAAGACGGAGGGAATCTTGCTATGAAGCAAAAGCAGAAGAAGACAAAAATTTCACTGGGCCAGAAGATCACTGCCAGCATGATGGCTATGCAGATCGTTGTTATGACGATTCTGTCAGTTTTGGTCACTTATTCTATTACGACAGATACCCGAAACAGTACGATCAACAGTATGAAGACGATCGTTGAGGAACGAAGCCAGATTATCAAAAATTATGTGCAGGAGGCAGAAGGAACCCTTACCGCTTACAGCCGGGCGGGAGAGATCCTGGATATCATGCTGCATCCGGAGGATCCGGATATCGTAGCGGCTGCACAGGCTTATACGGAGAAATTTTCAAGTGATGTTGCGAATCTGGAAGGCCTATATGCCAGCGAATGGAATACCCATGTTTTGGCGCATACCAATCCTCAGGTAGTGGGTATTACCACAAGAGAGGGAGATCCTCTGAAGGCATTACAGGACGCCATGCTTGCGGCGAATGGTGTATATAATACCGGTATCATCATCTCACCTGCCAGCGGGCAGCAGGTCGTGTCCATGTATATGGCGGTTTTTGATGAGCAGGGGAATCCGGCAGGTCTTGTGGGAGGCGGTATTTTCAGTACCGGATTGATTCAGATTCTCGATAACTTGACCATGGACGGCATGGAGAACGCGTCCTATTGCATGGTCAATGTGGAAAACGGACAGTATATTTTTAATGAGGACGCGGAAAAAGTAGCCACACCTGCGGAGGAAGAATATATCGTTAAACTCTGTGAGCAGTTAAAAGGTGCCGCGGAGGACAGGAGCGGTTATACGGAGTATGCACTGAACGGTGAAAAGTATATTTCTACATATTATTACATGGCAGATCATAACTGGTTGTTTATGCTGTCAGATGACCAGAAGGAGATTTTTGCATCTGCGGATCAGATGAAAGTCACATTGATAATTTTCTGTGTTGCCGCCATGTTGATATTGATCATCATTTCCCTTATTATTGTAGGGCAGATTTTGAAACCCATGAGATTCATAGAAGGAGGCCTTATCTCCTTACAGAATTTTGATATTTCGGATAATAAAGAGATACAAAAGTATTGCGGCAGACGTGATGAACTGGGTAATATTGCAAGTGCAACGGAGGTTCTGATACATTCCTTGCAGGAGATGACGGGTACTTTGAAGGACTGCTGTAATACCCTGGAGGAGAATGCGGATCATCTGCATCAATCATCCTTCGAACTGGTAGGGGATGTTACGGATAATGTGGCGACAACAGAAGAGCTCTCTGCAGCGCTGGAGAGTACGCATGATGTTGTCTCCAATGTAAATTCGGAGATACAGAGCATTAACTCGGTAGTCAGTTCTATTCTGGATAATATTTCTGAGTCTATCCGGACGAGTAATGACGTCATCGGAAGTGCACAGGATATGCAGGTGAAAGCGGATTATGCTTACAAGAACGGACAAGAAACGCTGGTTCAGACAAGGAGCTCCGTACAAGAAGCCATCAGCAGCCTCAGCAGCCTTACAAAGGTCAATGAACTGGCATCAGAGATTCTCAACATTGCAGGGCAGACGAATCTGTTGTCCCTGAATGCTTCCATCGAAGCTGCGAGGGCAGGCGAGGCAGGAAAAGGCTTCGCGGTGGTTGCCGGAGAGATTGGGACTTTGGCAGATACTTCCAGGAATACGGCGTCCAGTATTCAGGCTATCTGTAATGAGACCAACGACAGTATCAAGGTCGTAAATCAGTGTTTTGACACAATCATTGAATTTATTGAAAGAGAGGTCGTAAACCAGTTTAAGGATTTTGCGGAGAAGTCTACCGGTTACAGTATTTCCGTAAACGAGATCAAGGAGCAGCTTGACAGAGTGGATCAGGCGGTTCAACAGCTGGAGTCTTCCGTCAGACAAATTTCTAATAATGTTACGGATGTGAATAATATTGCCAATGAAAATATGAGTGCCATCAGCGTGATCGTTGAGAAGAATGAAAGCACTGCATTGATTGCCGATCAGGTTCAGCAACAGTCCGGACAGAATAAGAAGCTGGCAGAAGAATTAGATAACCTGATTGATAAATTTAATTATTGATGTTACGATATCCGAGTTCCTAAAGTAAGTATTTTGTATTATCTTTTTCATATTATTCTTCTTCTGGAGGGAAGTGAGATTCTGGATTCAGGATTTTACTTCCCTCCTTTTGATGGTATAGGTCTGCAACTGTCAGTTGACAGATTTCCAAGTGTAGTTGCTGGTTAGATGGCGGTTATTTTTATAAAATAAATAACAGCTAAATCTTGCTGGCAGGATTACCTGCACGTTATCACAAAAAAGAAATGAGGAGGCATTCTATGACACTGGGAGAAAAAATTTATATGCTGCGGACAGAGAACGGATTATCGCAGGAGAGTTTCGGGGACAGTCTCGGCGTATCGAGGCAGTCGGTATCCAAATGGGAGACAGGGCAGTCCGTGCCGGAACTGGAAAAGATTGTGGCGATCAGTAATTTGTTCGGAGTGACTACGGATTATCTGCTAAGAGATGAATTTGAAGGGATAAGCTGGGAAGGTTCGCAGACAGGACCGGAAGGAACAGTGTATGGCACAGGTCATAATATGGTCTATGTTTCCAGACGGTCTCATTTTGAGTATAAGAGTAAAAAGATGATAGGAAATCTTCCCCTTGTGCACATACATACAGGGACAGGTCTTTATCGTGCCAAGGGGGTGATTGCAATTGGCAATATCGCGGAAGGTGTTCTGGCCGTTGGCCTTGTGGCAATGGGCGGATTCGCTCTGGGCCTGGTTTCTATAGGTTTAGTTGCTTTGGCGACTTTGGCGGCGGGTATTTTTGCTTTCGGGAGTTTTGCCTTTGGCATTATTACGGCGGGCGCAATTTCCGTAGGGATATTTTCCATGGGAGCGCTGACTTTCGGGCAATTTGCCTTTGGTGCTTCTGCCCATGGCGCGCAGGTGGCAGTGGGAGATATGGCGCAGGGGAATATTGCGCTTGGGTATTCGCAGGCGATCGGTAATTATACACAGGTCAGCAACAGGCAGCCCTTTGATTATGAGAGCGCCTGTCGGATGATTGACGAGCAGGTATCGCCTTACTGGTTTTTCTTTAAGACATGGGCGAAAAGTATGGTGAAATTATTTTAGGCCGGTTTTTCAAATTGAATCCCAACTGACACTGTGTTATAGTTAAAACAGTAAAAGTCCGGGAGGTAGGTTATGAAGATAGCTGTATTGGAACGGGACAGTGTTGGCACAGATGTGGACGTGAGCTGCTTTGAGAAATTTGGGGAAGTAACGTACTATGGAAATACGGTGGCAGATACGGTGGCTGAGCGAGTGAAGGATGCCGAGATCATTATTTCCAATAAGGCGCCGATGAATGCGAGTACATTGCAGGGGGCGGCTCATGTGAAGTTGATCTGTCTGTTTGCCACGGGCTACGATAATGTGGATCTGGCCTATTGTAAGAGCAGGGGAATCAAGGTTGCGAATGTGGTCAACTACTGTTCTACGGCAGTGGCGCAGCACACGCTTCTTCTGGCACTGGCGCTTTCAGAGAAGCTGGCATTTTATGATGATTATGTGAAGTCCGGGGCTTATGGGGCACAGGATCGCTTTTCTAATTTTGACAGGCCTTTTACCGAGCTTGCAGGGAAGACCTGGGGCATTGTCGGTATGGGAAGCATTGGTCATAAGGTGGCGTCTTTGGCGGAAGCTTTCGGTTGTAAGGTAATCTTTTATTCTGCTTCAGGCAGGAGCAGCTGTACGGAGTATCAGCGGGTGGAGTTTGACAAGCTTTTGCAGGAATCGGATATCTTATCACTTCATTGTCCGCTCAGTGACAGAACCAGGGGATTGTTCAATAAGGAAGCTTTTATCAGGATGAAAGAGACGGCGATACTCATCAATGTGGCCCGCGGGCCGGTGGTGAATACGCAGGATCTTCATGATGCTCTGATGGAAGGACAGATTGCTGCAGCAGGCTTGGATGTGCTGGAAAAAGAACCCATGGCAAAAGATGATCCATTGTATGAGATTAAGGACAGTACGCAGCTGATCATCACACCCCATATGTCCTGGGCAAGCAGAGAGGCCCGGACGCGTCTGGTGGGCGAAGTGATGCGCAACATCCAGGCTTTTCTGGACGGAGAAGACAGAAATGTTGTTAACCTGTAATATCGGTTAAAACAATATCACAGCCTGAGGTGCAAAAGCCCGTGTGACAGGATAAGGGAAAGATTGATTCTATACAAATATACACAAATAAGGGAAAACAGGAGGAGATTTCAGATGGGAATTGCGATTAAAGATGCATTGGTGCTGCTTCCCCAGGGAGAGGAAGATGTGATCCGGGAGACGAGCCTTTATATCGAGGGAGACAGGATTGCGGCAATCGGTGATAAACCGGCGGGATTTAGTGAAGACAAGGTAATTGAAGGGAAGGACAAACTGGTGATCCCGGGAATGATCAACTGTCATACCCATTCTTATATGTCATTTATGAGAAATGTGGCGGACGATCTGTCCTTTATGGACTGGCTCTTTGGCACGATCGATCCGATTGAGCAGCAGATGACAGATGAGGATACCTATTGGGGGGCCAATCTTGCCATTATCGAAATGATGAAGAGCGGAACTACCTGCTTTAACGATATGCAGATGAACATTCATCAGACTACGCGCGCGGTGAGGGAATCTGGTATGCGTGCGGTAATCTGCCGGGGACTTGTGGGAAGCGGCAATGACGAGGCGGGGCAGTCGCGTCTGCGCCAGGCGTATGAGGAGCGGGATGCGGCGAAAGACTGTGACAGGATGACTTTTCGGTTAGGTCCCCATGCGCCGTATACCTGTGATGATGAGTTCTTAAAGATAGTGGCGGCGGAAGCGAAGCGGGAAAATATGGGAATCCATACACATCTGTCTGAGAGTGAGAGCGAGATCAGCCAGATTCAGGAGAAGTATGGATGCACGCCGATCGAATTGGCAGAGAAGTGCGGTATCTTTGATGTGCCGGCTATTGTTGCGCACTGTGTGCAGGTGACGGACGAGGATATTGATATCCTGAAAAGAAAGAACGTCAGTGTGGTGACCAATCCGGC
>CAYUKT010000021.1:5426-10806 GCA_964445285.1 uncultured Bacteroides sp.
GGATCCATCGAGGTAGGTAAGAAAGCCGACCTTGCGATCCTGGATTTGAATACACCTTCCCTCACTCCCAGAAATAACCTGATCGCGGGATTGTCTTATTCTGCGAATGGTTCCGAGGTGGATACGGTCATCATCAATGGGCAGATTACGATGGAGGGAAGAAAGATCCTTACCATGGATGAACAGCAGGTTTATAGTAAGATTCAGGATATTATCGTGCGTATGGGACTCGATAAGAAGACATATTGATGCAATAGGACTTATGTATTATGATTCCATTTGATTTTATGATAGCGTAATGCGTCAGAGTTTGTTATAATAGACGCAGGACAAATTTATATGTATTAGGGGGAATATAATATGCTGGCTACTTTGATACCGTTTTTTGACAAAGATATGAAGGTTCGTGCATACTCCTTGTTTTCACAAAAGGAAAACAGTCTTCTGAACCCGCCGATTTTTGGAACAAGCAGCGCTACGGGACTGGCAGAGATTGAAGGACTGGATATTATTCGTAATATTGGTATTGATACTTTGTCACCGGGTACGGATGTACTCATACCGGTGAATCATATCGCAATCTTTTCCGATCTTGAGTCGCAATGTGAAGGCCTGACGGGCAGACTGGTGCTGTTATTTGACAAGTCGATCGAAAATACGGAGGCTTATCGGAAACGTCTTACGGATTTGAAACAAAAAGGCTTTAAGCTGGCTATCATGAAACTTCCGGTCAATGAACTGGAACAGAACAAAGAGCTCCTGACACTGATGGATTATATCATACTGGATCAGAAGAAAGTGGATGTCTCTAAGGCGAAGATATATTTTGGTCATTTGTATCCGAATCTCACCATTTGTGTGGGTAATATCGACAGTCAGGAAATCTTTGATCGGCTGAAAGATGATGACAGTTTCCAGTATTTTGAGGGTAATTTCTACCGTATCCCTATCAACAAAGGCGAGACGGAAGTATCCCCGCTTAAGATCAACTATCTGGAACTGATGAATATCGTCAATGACGTGGATTTTGAATTGACGAAGGCTGCCGATGTCATTGGCCGGGATACGGCATTGGTGGTAGAACTGCTTAAGATGGTCAATCATATTGCGATCAATTCTGAGGTTACTTCTATCCGTCATGCGGCTGCCATCTTAGGGCAGAGAGAGTTGAAAAAATGGATCAATACGGTCATCACCAAAGAACTATGTGCGGACAGGCCCAATGAGGTTGCAAGGACATCCATGCTGCGTGCTAAGTTCATGGAATGTCTGGCACCTGTTTTTGGTCTGGGTGCAAAGGCAGCGGAAGTATTTCTGATGGGGCTGTTTTCCATTCTGGATATAATTCTGGATATGCCGATGGAAGAGGCTCTGAAAAAGGTTAATGTGACCAGGGAGATTACGGATGCATTGGTATATCATAAAGGTGAACTGGCGAATATTTATTCCTTTGTGATCAGTTATGAAGCGGCTGACTGGCAGGAGATCAGCAGACAGCTTATCGTATTGAATGTTGACACCAATACCATATATCAGGCTTATACGGAAACCATGTGCTGGTATAAATCCATGTTTTTTGAGAATTAAAAGTTGATAATGGCTGTGGACAGCCGTTGATTATAAAACAGTGATGATAGGACAGACGACCATCACTATAATAAAAATTCGGCTGATTAAGAATCTTCAGGAGGAAACTATCAATGAGTAGCGAAATCAGGGACATTAATCTTGCCGAGTCCGGTGAGAGAAAGATTGAGTGGGTGAAGAGGAACTGTGATTTGCTCCGCACCCTGGAAAAGGAGTTCAGTGAATCAAAACCTTTTGCAGGCAAGAAAGTAACCCTTTCCGTACACCTGGAAGCGAAGACAGCTTATCTGTGTCTGGTGCTGGCGGCAGGCGGCGCCCAGATGTATGTGACGGGCTCCAACCCTTTATCCACACAGGATGATGTGGCGGCGGCTCTTGTGAAAGCAGGGCTTGAGGTTCATGCCTGGTATGATGCCACAGATGAGGAATACAATAATCATATCCGTGCAGTATTGGAGGTTGGCCCTAACATTATCATCGATGACGGCGGCGATCTCGTGAATATGGTGCATAAGGAGATGAAGCACCTGATTCCCAACATCATCGGCGGTTGTGAGGAGACCACCACAGGCATTATCCGCTTGGAGGCCATGAATAAAGCGGGCGAACTGAAGTTCCCCATGGTGCGTGTCAATAATGCAGCATGTAAGCATTTCTTTGATAACAGATACGGTACGGGTCAGTCCGTATGGGATGGGATCAACAGGACGACTAACCTGATCGTGGCAGGCAAGATTGTAGTCGTGGCGGGTTACGGCTGGTGCGGTAAAGGTACAGCGATGCGTGCCAAAGGGCTTGGCGCACGGGTCATCGTTACAGAGATTGATCCGATCAAGGCAATCGAGGCAGTGATGGACGGATTTGACGTGATGCCGATGAAGGAAGCTGCTAAGGTGGGCGATTTCTTCGTGACAGTGACAGGCTGTGACGGTGTGATTGATAAAGAAGATTTTGCAGAGATGAAAGAGGGCGCTATCCTGTGTAATGCTGGTCACTTCGACTGCGAGATTGATATGGCATGGCTGAAGGCTAATGCAGTGGAGACCAGGGAACAGCGTAAGAATATCATGGGATATAAATTACCTACCGGCCAGTGGATTTTCGTGCTGGCGGAGGGACGTCTCGTGAATCTGGCGGCAGGCGATGGACATCCGGCAGAGATCATGGATATGAGTTTTGCGATTCAGGCTCTGTCTGCAAAATATCTGGTGGAACATGCCAGCGAGCTGACCGAGAAGCTGATCGATGTGCCGGAGGAAGTGGATAAGGATGTGGCGAAGAGAAAGCTGGCGTTCCTCGGCAAGGAGATTGACGTACTTACACCGGAGCAGGAGAGATATCTGAATAGTTATGCACTATAATAGGATAACGGCATAGAAGGTTGTTACAGATAAGAATTTAATATGTGAAAAGAGTCCGCACCTTGGATTGGGGTGCGGATTTCCCTTTCTGCCGGATGTGGTATACACTGATTCCGTCTGCTTTTGGGGTAAACTGAATGCATGGAAACATAATGTGCCGCACCTTTTAAAATAGTATGAAAAGACTTACTCGTGACGTAAGGTAATATGATAGAATATAATCTAAATGGAATCAGGAAAGAAGATATTGATATGTTGGGGATATACGATTGCTTTGGATATGGTCCGGGATACGATGTGCCCTTTGAGGAGAGATACAGAATGATCAAAAATGCCGGATTCGATTGTGTAATGCTTTGGTGGAGCGATAAATTTGGCAGGGGGACGGGGTATCAAAAGGATGTACATTACGCCGAGGCTGCCGGATTATTGATAGAAAATATTCATGCGCCGGTTCACGAGCAAAACTTTCTGTCATTAGATAATTTGGATGGTGAAAGTGTATTCCGGAATTATCTGCAGTGTGTAAATGACTGTTCCGCATTTGAAATTCCCACAATGGTCATCCACTTACCTGATGATACATATCCTGTCAATCAATTAGGGCTGGAAAGATTGGACATGATTATTGAAAATGCGGAGAAATATGGTATTCAGATTGCTTTTGAGAATTTGTCCAATATTCAGAATCTGCATCTGGTCTTAGATTCCTTTCATACAAAGAATGTCGGCTATTGCTATGATAGTTGTCATCATATTAATCATGCGCCGAAGGACGATCTGCTGGAATTATATGGAGACCGCCTGATGGCATTACATTTACATGATAATAACGGAAAACATAATCAGCACCAGCTACCATTTGACGGAGACATAGACTGGCCTACAGTCATGGGAAAGATATCCCTGACAGGATATCAAGGCGCTACAACATTGGAGCCAATGAATTGGGATTATGGCAACTTGTCCATGCAGCAGTTTTTAGAGTTAGCATATCAAAGAGCCAGGGAGATAGAGGATTTGCGGATTCTGGCCCACCAGTAAAATTTTTAGGGGAAGGGTAATGATATGTTTGGAACATTGGGATTTTCTTATACAGGAATGTTGTTCTTATTGATGCTGTTTGTCCCCAATATTATATGGACAGGCAGACAGCCACAGGGATATACAGCTGAAAATGAAAATAAAATTCTACAGATTTTGGAAAGAGCGGGTGAGGCGCTGACCTGTTGCTGTTCCCTGATATTTTCTGATTTTAACATACATAGTTTAACTCCCTGGTCCTTGTGGCTGGTCGCGGCCTCTATTTTGATGTTGATGTATGAGGCATGGTGGGTGCGTTATTTTCGGAGTGAGCGTACTTTGGCGGATTTTTACAGTGCTTTCTTTGGCATACCACTGGCAGGAGCAACTCTGCCGGTTATTGCCTTTTTTATGCTGGGAATATATGGAAAGGTTATATGGATGTTGGCTGCGACAGTTCTTCTGGGAATCGGCCATATAGGAATACACATACAGCACAAAAAAGAACTTGAGGATTAGAGGTTACGGCAGCAGAGAAGTGAAAGAATATTTATAATTATATTTTTATTGACTTTGGCTGTCTACAAGTGTAAATTATACATAAAGTCTACACACGTAGACAATGCATGAAGAAAATATTTTCATCAAGCAGACATAAGAAAAAAATATATATCCATGTAAGTAATATATGGAAGATATGGCAGGAGGAATCAAAATGGCGGAAAGGAAAATATCGGATGCGGAACTGGAAATATTAGATGTGCTCTGGGCGGCAGGAGAAGCATTGAATGCCAATGAAATCCGTGCAAGGCTGAATCAAAAGAAGGACTGGGAGCGGACCACGGTGCTGACATTGATCAGGCGGCTTTTGGATAAGGGTGTGATTTCACAGGAAAAGAGAGAGGTGTATTATTATACGCCCTGCATGGAACGCAGTGCTTATGTGAAAGAAGAGACGAAGAGTTTTGTCAACAAATTTTTCAAGGGCAGTGCGAAGAATCTGGCGGCGGCCCTGATCGCGGATGAGGAGATGTCCGGGGAGGAGATGGAAGAATTGAGAGCATACTTCCGGGATAATTTCCGGTAACAGAGCAGTGTCTGGTTCTGTTTGGGTTTGAATAGGAAAGGGTCATAAGCGGGGAGCGTTTATGGAGCGTTGATATAACGAAGAAAGGGAGTGTGGTTGTATGGCACAGATGTTTCGCATGATTTTGTCCTTATCGGTATCCGGCGGGGTGGTCGGACTTTTAATATTGCTGCTTCGTCCTGTTACCAGGCGGTGCTTTACCAGGAAATGGACCTATTATCTCTGGCTGTTGGTGCTTGTGCGGCTGATAGTGCCGGTGCATGTGGATGCAAACATGATGGAGTATTTGTCCAGAAAGCTTGCGGTGATGGTAAGTCAACAG
>CAYUKT010000021.1:10906-13904 GCA_964445285.1 uncultured Bacteroides sp.
GTCAACAGTCCCATGCTGATCGGACTGGTAAAGCCTTATATCATATTACCATCGGCGCTTCTTGCGGAAATGAAAGGCCGGGAGAATGATATCTGTCTGATCCTGCACCATGAGCTGGTGCATTATAAACGGCGGGACATCTGGTATAAATGGCTGTTTCAAGCGGTGCTTTGCATCCACTGGTTTAATCCGCTTGTTTATCTGCTCAACCGCAGATTTAATGTGGACTGTGAACTTGCCTGCGATGAGATGGTGATGGCGCTTCTTTCAAAGGAAGGGCGCGAGGCCTATGGCAAGGTGCTTTTGGATGTGGCGGAAAAGAATTTTCAGGAAAAGCTATCGTTATTACACAGGAATATCCCTGCGATGACGCTTCTGGAGGAAAAGCGAACATTGAAAGAGAGACTGCGGAGTATTGCCCAGTATCATAAGAAAGGGCTTATGATAGGTATTGTCTCCGTGATAGTGCTGGCGGCGCTGACTGCGGCGGCGGTGATCTGCGGTGTGTCCGGGGCACAGTCGCATGCGGGTCAAATGCTTGTTCTGCAGAATAGGGGAATCTCGACTGGTATTTTGGACAGTATGGTAAATCAGCCGATGCACATCCAGAAGAATGGGAGCGCATATCGGATGTATGATGATGATACCCTGATAGCCGGAAAGTGTGAGAGCGATTGCTGGCAGGCGAGGAATTATTGCGGCGGCGGCACGAGTGTGGATTGTCAGAAATTTTCTCTCAATGGTTCGGATATTCTGTGGATTTTTTATGTGAATAAAGAAACAGCGATGGAAATCAGTTCTTCTTTTGTGTTAAAAGATGGACGTTTTAAGATTGTGCAGGTGACACCGGATGGTACTGTCCGCACGCTCAATGACACCGGTGAAGAGATGGCCGGGAAGATTGTGTTATACGAGGGCCGCAACTGTTTTAAGATAGTAGGACAGGAAGCCCGTCTGGAAGATCTCAGTGTGTCGTACAGCGGCATGGAGGCGGAAGATATTTATGGTGTTTACAGGAGTGAGGAAGAAGAATATGCATTTCAGGTGAAGGCCGGAGAGGAACCGCTTGACATATCCAGACTGGAAGATATCAGTATTTATCTGGAAGAAAAGGACTTAAGCGAAATTTACCGCTCCCTCTGGCAGGCCAATGAGGTTTTATCAGATGCGGACTGGCAGGATGCCTTTCTTTATTCTGATGTAAAACTGACGTCCGGATACTTGATTGAGGAATTGGGAAAAGGCGGGATTCAGGAGTTTGACAGCCGGATCCTGTGCTTGATTGCCTGTTATATGGAGCCGGAAGATGTCAGCGAGTGTTTTCGATATCTGTTGGAGCGGGGAAAGATAGCGGAATCTGACTGGGAAGATATTTTCATTTATTCCGATACGGATCTGTCGGCGAAATACCTTGTGACGGCGCTGCGGAATGGAAAAGGAAATGGTTTTCATGAGAAAGCTTTGGGGCAGATCTGTTATCGGGTATCTACAAAATCTCTGACGGATATTGTGACGGCGCTTGACAGGGAGGAGTTGACTTATAACGGATTATTGGAGCATGTGCTGCCCTTTGTACAGAAGCAGGATGAGGCAGTTATCTGTGTCTGTTATTATATTGATCTGGGAAATGTTCTCACGGATGCCCAGCTGCGGGAGATTGAAGGGTATGTTTTGGAGAAGGATTTCTACCGGATCGTGGAGTATAATGGGAAGGGAAAATAGGGACTGGGATTGTAAAGTGCCAGATGAAAGGAACTGTCCGGACGGATGGTTCCTTTTTCAGGTGCATCCGGTATTGACGAATCGAAGGAAAGAATCTTATATGTCCGTATAATAGGGGAGCGGGATTAAAAATATTAGTTTTAGGAATAAAGTCAGGTGAAAAAGGGGATAGCAACTATTTCAATATCAGTATATAATTACGGGGAAAGATTAATTGCAATAAACTGCTCTGACATGGATGATCAGCATGAAGGAAATGATAAATATGTTTCAGCATCATATGATTTTCGTATGAAATATATTTGAAGATAAGCATTTTATGTAAGAAAGGATAAAGGAACATTTATATGGAAACAAAAACAAGATCCTATAAAGCCGGGGAGTTAATAAAACGATTCCTTCCCTATTACAAAAAATACTGGAGGATAGTGGTCATTGACCTGCTCTGTGCGGGGCTGACGACTATCTGTGAGTTGGTGCTGCCCATGATCATCCGCTTTCTCACCAATGAGGGCATGAATAATCTGGCATCACTGACTGTGGCCACTGTTGTGCGGTTGGGAATACTGTATCTGTGTCTGCGGATTGTGGATACCATGGCGAATTTCTATATGGCTTATACGGGCCACGTAATGGGTACACAGATCGAAACGGATATGCGCCGGGATGCCTATGCGCATTTACAGAAGCTGTCCAATACGTATTATAACAATACGAAGGTGGGTCAGATTATGGGCCGTATCACCAACGACCTGTTTGATGTGACGGAGTTCTCCCATCACTGTCCGGAGGAATTTTTCATTGCCGGGATCAAGGCTGTGATTTCTTTTATCATTCTGGCGCAGGTCAGTCTGGGACTTACAGTGATCATTTTTATGATTGTGCCGATCATGGTCGTAACCTGTACATTGATCAATCTGCGGCTGCGGGAGGCTTTCCGCAGACAGCGCGTACAGATTGGGGAATTGAATGCCCGTATTGAGGACAGTCTGCTGGGTCAGAAGGTGGTGAAAGCCTTCACCAACGAAGAGAAAGAGCAGGAGAAATTCGAGGAAGATAATGAGAAATTTTATCAGATTAAAAAGGATACTTATAAGTTTATGGCGGCGTTTCATACGACCACCAGAGCCTTTGATGGGCTAATGTATCTGGTGCTTCTGATTGCCGGCGGGATTTTCATGATCAAGGGCAAGATTGCGCCTGGGGATCTGGTGGCTTATGTGATGTATGTGACTACACTGATCGCCACCATCCGCAGGATCATTGAGTTTGCGGA
>CAYUKT010000022.1:0-3778 GCA_964445285.1 uncultured Bacteroides sp.
CTTTTATATTTTACCACAACCTGGAATCTGTAGCAATTATATTTGTGATGGATTCCTACACCACCATCGCCACATTAATCCACCGCACAATCCTAAGCCCCGAAATCACATCCCTTGACACCGCCCCGATCCGATATTCCCCTGGCGGCAGGGGCGCTATGATATCCACCTCAAAACCGCACAGCGCGATATTCTTCTGATCCGGCATATTCTGCGCGATATCATTGCGGCACTGGGGCGTATATTCCAGTTGGTAAAGGTCTCCCTTTTCCTTATCCTGAAACAGCAGTTTCGTCTCAAAGCAGGCATTATCGCTCCCTAAGACCACCGCATATCCCTGCACCCTACGGGCTGTGGCCAGCTCCACGATCAGGCGCAGGCACTCGTCCTCCCTGACACCCTCAATATCCTCTGCCAGTTCACATATCCGCCTGTCAGGAATCGTGCGTCCCTCCTCAAAAGCAGGCCGTATAGTAGTGTCCAGGCGCTTTCTGTTGAGTCTCGGATGATAATAGGGATCCTTTCTCTCTAACTTCGGATGCCTGCCGTAGAGAATATCCCGCTCCTGCATCAGTCTCTTCTGGTCTTCCTCACTCTCATCATGTCCACGGCTCAAAGACTCATGATGCACCAGATAAAAGGTATTGACCACCATATTGTGATACCCAAGTTCATAGAGTGTAAAACACAAATCCACGTCATTGAAGGCCACCTGCAGCTGTTCCTCAAAGCCGCCCGCCTCCTCAAACACTTTCCTGCGAATCATCAGGCAGGCGCCCGTCACGGCCAGATAGTCCCACACACCCTGATTCCTGCCGTCATAATAACACTTGTTATCTTCCTGAAACTGCAGTTTATGAACGGGTCCCAGAACAATATTGACCACCCCCGTATGCTGAATCCTGTCAGAATCGGGATAGCGCAGTTTGATGCCCACCGCCCCGGCCCATTCTCTCCGGGCTTTCTTTGCCAGTTCTTCCAGCCAGCCGGGGGATACGGCCTCAATATCATCATTCAAGAACAAAAGCAGGTTTCCTCCCGCCTCTTCCGCTCCCAGATTACACATATGGGAAAAATTAAAAGGCATGGGACGATATAGATATCGGATTTCCCGCAGGCTGCTTTTCGTTTCCCGAGTTACTTTACCTATTTTCTGTGAAATCTTCTCGCGGTTCCCATCGTTACTGCCATTATCCACGATCACGATCTCATAAGGCTGCTGCTGCACGGTATGCGCAACCGTTTCCAGACATCTGCCCAGAATCTCCGGATTATCCTTGGATGGAATGATGATGGAAACCAAGTCATTTTGCATCACCTCTTGCGGTGCATCTGCAAGCCTTCTGCCGGGCCTGCCTGCACCCGCCGGCGGCCAGGCTTCCTTTCTGTGAAAAAGGATCTCCCGCAGGTGTCCAATCCGTTGACAGCCTCTCTCATAACCGCCCGCCAGTTCCACCAGGGCATCATGGCAGGCTGCTTCCTCCTGTTTCTGCGCCTCGGTAAGCTGCCCGTAAAGGTCTCTTCTCACTGCCAGCAGGCTTCCCAGATAATCCCTGCAAAGATAGCTGTCCGGCGCCCAGTCCTGTTTCAGCCAGGGGGAATGATATCCGCCCTTATCGTCCAGGATATCCTCGTCTCCATAAAGAAACCGTACCTGTGGATATTTAGCAAAAAAGGCGGCAATCCGTTCTCTGGCATCAGACGCCTCCTCTCCTTTCCCAAACACCAGGATCTCAAAATCGGCAGGAACCCGTTCCGTCTCCTGGTCAACGTTTTCCTCATCATCCTCCAGTCTGGTATCATAGTTCATCTCGTACAATTTCAGGTTCTTTCTATACCGTCTGTCCAACCGCCTCTCCAACAGCTGCCGGAGCAATCTCTTTAAGCGCAAACCCTGTCCTCCCTTACATCCATCTTCTCATAGACGCAGTCACATCCTCCGCCACCGCCTGCGGCAATATCACCACTTTCATCCTCATGCCAAGAACGTTCAACGGTTTTCGTTCCAGTCCCGCCACATTGACGCTCAAATTCGGATCGCTGGTGGCAAAAATCACGCCCGATGAAGATTTGAGCATCTTACCATTGGTCGTAAGCACCGCTTTTGAGTGAATCGGCACATCTTTGCCATTAAAGGTCATTTCCTCTATGCTGACCACACAGGGTGACATGGCCGGATCGATCCGCAGCATCTGCACGTTACCGTCCACCGTAAGCTGCAGTTCCACATCCTCATCATTTAAATAAGCCTCCGGCACGAAATAGGATTTTTCCTCCGAAAAACCACTCCCGCAGTCTTCATAAATCTGTACTTTTCTGGGCACTAATTTCTGCTTCTCCCGTTCCAGGCAGTCCCAGGGATTGATGACCGGCGCTCCCATCCAGGCATACAGCTCCGACATGGACTTATTCCGTCCTGTCACCTGTCTCTGAAATTTTCTCTCCTGAACCCTGCAGTCGTCCATATCGCCCTCGCTCATGTTTAAAGAGTTCAATATTAAATCTACATTTAATTTATTTCTTTTCTCATCTTCCAATAAATAACAGTAGATTGCGCGGAAAGCCAGCTCTTTGGGATCTATCGCTTTATCATATGTCCACTCATAATCTATGACTGTCCAGGTATCATCCTGCACCATGATATTGGAAAAAATCATGTCAAAATCCGCCACCGGGTACTCCGCATGATACCCGATCCGCTCCACATATTCCTGAAAAAGCTGATGAAAGCCCTTGATATCATCCCGTGCCAGTCTCTCGTCCAGCAACTCTGTGAGAGGCCTCCCCTGTACATACTCGAAGGAATCCCAGACATTGTCCCCTTCCTCATGCAGGGTACATCTGTTAACCTGTATTTTCCCGCCCTCGTATCGTTTGGACAGTTTCCGGTATGCCGACTCTATTCCCCTGATATGTTCTGCCGCCTCATTACATAACGGTAGTTTTTTAACAACGGTCTCCCCCTGCACCCCTCTGCTGATCTCCGTCTTGATCTGATACTGCGGCGCACGGTCGTTAGAATATCTGGTATACTGCACAGGCAGTTCCTTGCCGATGACCACTTCATAAGAATTAGAAAATACCGAAAAAAGATTGTCTTCCGCGATCCCGTCAAAGGCATATTTTTCGTTGAACAGATCCATCCGCTCCCTGTCATAGTTCCTGAGATTGTTGGAAAGTTCCCCCTTCCCCGGAAGCCATCCGTCCGAATACAGGGTTGTCATGAATTTATAATCCGGATAGGGATAATAGAAACTGTAGTCCTTTATCCCGCAGAATGCAAAAATCTTCTCAAGTCCCTGTCTGGAAAAGGTGCGCACGCTGTCACCGCCCGCATAATTCTCAATCCCGGAAAACCACTTTCCCAGGTAGCCCGTCTCACAGCCCGCATAATTCTCAATCCCGGAAAACCATGTCCCCAGGTGATCTTCTTTACAGCCTGCAAAGTATTTCAGTCCATATTTATTCTCAATGGCAATCACCACATGCCCGCCGGGTGCAAGATGCTTCATCACAACCTGCAAAAAGTCCTCAAAGGGCCTGTCCGTGTCCATATAACTCTGCCCGTACTCAAACACGCCGATCAGCAGAATATAATCGAAATCCACAGGCAGTACCGGTTCCACATCCAGGAAATTCCCCACATGGATGGTAACATTATCATATTCGCTGTGCCGGTAGGCATTGATGAGGCTTCTTTTCATAGATAAATCCACCCCCACGACCTGCGCCGCCTTGCGGGCCAGCACACCTGTGACAGCGCCGCAGCCGCTTCCCA
>CAYUKT010000022.1:3878-13830 GCA_964445285.1 uncultured Bacteroides sp.
ACCTGCGCCGCCTTGCGGGCCAGCACACCTGTGACAGCGCCGCAGCCGCTTCCCACTTCCAGTACTTTAGCGCCTTCCATGGGAATCCACTCTACGATATTTTCCCGCAGGGGCGATAGATGATAGAGTAACGGCCAGCTTTTGCGCTCCTCAATGATCCGCGGATACTCCACCGAGGCATAGTTTTTCACGATGTCCAACAGATCGTCTTCCACCGGCCCGTCACCATAATAATCTTCCCCTGGATAATAGGTCAGGTCCAGCTTGATCTTTCCCACTTCCAGCATTTTTTCCTTATCACTCATCATCTTGTCCGCCATAGTCTTTTTCCTGATTTATCTTTCCACATCCACTGTTTCTATCATTCAGTTAACTTTCTGCTTCTAACTTACATCATCTACATCCGGCTGCTTTCCATATCCACTGTTCATTCACCCAGTTTCCCTGCTGCGCAGCTTACCGGACTCAGTCCCCATTATACTTCAACACAAAATCACTCCGGTCAAGGGAGAAATTCGGGTTATAATAGGGATCTCCCTGAGCCAGAAGTTCCTTCCATTTTTCCCGGAAAGCCTCCGACTCCCGATTGTAACGCTCCGCCTTCTCACCGGCATCATCCAGTCCTCTGGAGACCGACTCATAGTGGTATAGTTCCGCAAAAGGCGTAAACACATTCACATACCCTGCCTTCCAGGCCCTGACGCACAGATCCACATCGTTTAAGGATACTGCAAAGTTCTCATCCAGACCGCCCAGCTTCTGGAACAGGGATCTGCGCATCATCAGACAGGCACCAGTCACGGCCATCACATTCTGCGCATAACAGAGTCTGCCCATATAGCCTAAGTTGTTATGGCTGATACCATAGTGGCTGTGTCCTGCCGTCCTGTGCGCGCCCAGTCCAAGCACCACGCCCGCATGCTGGATGGTCCTGTCCTCATAATAAAGTTTCGCACCCACAGCGCCCACATCTTTTCTCTGGGCATACATCAGCAGTTCTTCTATCCAATCCAGGGTGATGACCTGGGTATCGTTATTTAGAAGCAGGATATATTCTCCCGCTGCCTTGGATATCGCCAGGTTATTGATCCGGGAATAATTGAATTCCCCTTTATAATTGAGAACCCTGATCTGTGGATTCTCCTGAAGCTTCTTATAATAGGTAAAGATTTCCTTTGAAGTGCTGTTATTCTCCACCACCAGGATCTCATAGTTATCGTAAGTGCTCTTTTCCAAAATAGAAGAAATACAGCGCTGCAAGTCCTCCAGATGGTCTTTGTTGGGAATCACAATGGACACTTTGGGATTTCCCTGGATCTCATACTTGATCCGAAAAATGGTCTCAAAAGCCTTCGTGGAAGTAATCTCGAAATTCTGGAAACCCTGTGCTTGCAAGTGAGAGGCCACCGCTCCTTTTGCCGCCTCGATGGCATAGCTTTTGGCGTTGATATCGGAAGCCACGCTGCCCTCATGGGAGCGCCAGTAATAGAGAAGCTTCGGCACATGCACCACGCATTTGGCACGGGATGTCAAACGCAGGATCATATCATGGTCCTGGCTGCCGTCAAACTCGGAACGGAACAGCTGCGTCCCGTCCAACAGCTTCCTGGAAAAGGCGCTGAAATGGCAGATATAATTGTTGGCCCGCAGGTTATCCGGCGCATAATCCGGCTTGAAATGCAGGGTGAGCATATGGTCAATGGTCTTATTTCCCTTAAATGTAGTCTCATCACAGTAGATGTAATCCGCACCCTTATCGCAGATCGCCTTCATATATTCATACAGTACGCTGGGATGCAGCACATCATCATGGTCAAAGAGGGCAATATAGTCTCCGGAAGCCATGGCCAGACATTCATTGGTATTGCCGGAAATTCCTTCGTTTTTCGGCAATTTCCTATAGACAATGCGACAGTAGAGACTGCTGCTGGAACGCAGATATTTCTTGTCCAGCTCCATATACTCCCTGCAGATCTTCTCTACGTTGTCGTGCGCTTCATCCGATCCGTCCGCCAGGCACAACTCCCAGTTCTCATAGGTCTGCGCCGTCACGGATTCTATGGCCTGTCGTAAAAAGTTTTCCGGTGTATTGTACAAAGGCATTAAAATGCTGAATTTAATTGCTTTGTCAAACCTGGTAGCCCGCTGTCTGGCCGCCTCCTCCGCATTCGGAAAACTGGCCGTACCGTGCTGGGCACGGGCCTTCTTCTCTATCATCTTGGCATTCAGTTTACGAAGAAATCCCTTGACGCTGCCACAATACCCGATCCGTTCCTTGGTCCGCTGCAGCCAGTGTACCAGGGAGCGCAGGGGTTTGGACATCCGCCAGAAAATGCTGCCCTTGATCTGACCAAGCCTTGTGCCCAGCAGGCTGCTCTTGCGCTCCGCTTCTTCCAGCTTTCCTGTCAGCACATGTCCCTTTTTTCTCTCCCGGCTGTAGGCATCCCGATAGAACCGCAGGGATTCCTCCACCGTCATCCTGGCCTGTTCCTGCTGCAGGGAACCGGTATAAAAGGCTTCCAGTCCCGTCTCACTCTCAGAAGCCGCATGACGGCGCAGAGCTGCATCGCCCCGCACTACATTATAATAACCGGCCTCTTCCAGCCTGCGGCAGAACGCATCGCTGTCGGGAGCGCCTGTCTCATCCTGCCCAAAGCCGCCCGCTTCTTCATATTTCTCGCGGGACACCATCAGACATGACAGCGGTACCGTTGACACATCATGTATCACATCCGCCTGCAGGTTCTTTTCCGTATCCGCCATCCAGAGATCCGCTCCTACAGCCCCCACATGAGACTGCAGCGCCTGGCCTGCCATATGACCGAGCCAGCTTTTCTCTATAATCTCCATATCATCACTCAGAAAGAGCAGAAGGTCCCCGCCGGCACGCGCCGCGCCAAGGCGGTACAACGCCACCATGTCTTCGGCCTTTGCCCCATCCAGGCAGATAAATCCATATGCTTTCTGCAGCTCTTCCATCCTGCTTCTATGCTCATCACTGCTCCCGGCATCCACCACGATCCACTCATAATAGCGATAGGCCGTCCTAAGCTTAAAGGAGCGCAGGCATCTCTCCAGGGCAACCGGCGCATCCTTCGTGATGATGACTACAGACACCACCCGATGCGGAGCGATCGCACCGCTGGCACTTCCCGCACGGGCGCAGCGTTCCCTGCCGGACACGGAAGTATCATACACCAGATGATACAGACCGGGATCCGGACCATACTGTAAGTCCGCACGGATCCCTCTCCTGCGCAGGGCATCCTCCCGCACAGGGATAAAGGCTTTTCCTGCACCTATGAAAGCCTGGTCCAATCCACAGCCTGATCCTTCCGCATGGTTCTCTTTCTTCCAGGCCGCCGGAATCTTCCCATGATAAAGCACCTCATCCACGCGCCGGATCGCCGCACGCATCTTTCCATAGTCCATGCCGCATCGTCTAAGCGCCGCCTCTTCCAGACGCAGGCACAGATCATAAAATCCCACCGCCAGCTGCTCTTTATCACTGCACTGGGCAAGGCCTCCATAGGCGATCTCCGAGAGAATATCCCGCCTGACCGCCGCCAAATGTCCCCAGCAATTATAAGATAACAGGGTGTCCGGTGCATAATCAGACTTATACCATGTAGTCTCACCATGCGCCGGATCCTCCTCATAGAAATCCTCATCCACATAAGCCGCCATGCACGACTCGTTTTTATTAAAATACAATTTAATTTTTTCAAAAATCCCCTGTTCAAGCGCACCACAGCCGTATATCAGCAGCACAATATCGGTATCTGGAACTTCAATCTCCTTCCAGCCTTCTACCGCAAGGAACTGCTGCTCGTCCGTTTTTACGTTTTCAGAACATGTGTTATTATCGTTTTCCTGTGCATCCTTCGGTGCATCAACCAGTACCTCAGCAACAGGGTCCGCCGATTCCATAACACCTGATTCCTTATAGAACAATCCATGAATCGGCGCAACCATTTTCCAAAAAGGACTGGCATAAATCCGCTCCAGATTATCCTGATAATCTTCCTGTTTCCGTTCCAGGTCCGCCACCTGTCCCGCCAGCAGGGTATTATGTTTTCTTTCCCTTTCATAAGCCGCCGCATAGTAGGCAGCCCAGTCATAACCATTTCTCAATCCACTCATCAGTCAAATAATCCTCTTTATACACGTTTATCCGGCCACCTTTACTGTGGGACCGGATAGTGCCGCCTGTTACTTAACCTCTACCACGGAATTCATATCGTAATACCCTACCGTGTCCTTATCTGAAATGACTGTCACGTTCAACACATCATAGAGCCTGTGATAAACTGTAAAATCATCTCCCTCATAGCCTGTCACCCCCAGTGACAACAGATAATCGCCTCCCTGCAGGTTCATCTCCTGCGTAAAATTAATCTCCTTCACCTCACCGGCTTCCACCGATTCCAGGAAAGCCTTTTCCACCATTGTATTGGTGCCTGTAATCTCTGTCCCACGCACATTCTTGATGGTGAACGCAAAGATCGGTGCCGCAATTTTCTCAAGCATCTCCACCTTCATATGAATCGAGAAGCGGCTGCCCTTTATCAGTGCCGAAGTTTTCTCCCCCTTTTCGTCTGTCACATAATACTCCGTGATCAGAGCCTTTTTGGAACCATATTCCAAAAGCTCCGGATTCTCAGCCGCCCCCGGCGTTTTGGCACTGTCCTTCTTTATCTTGCTGCCATCCACACCTTTTGCCGCCATCTCGCGCAGTTTCTCATCATCTAAGAGCCGTTCCCCTTCTTCCGCCTCCGGGGCCGTATACTGACCCACAAGTACCTGCTTATAGGTGTCTATCATCTTTTTGGCGGAGCCTTCTCCCAGCTTTACGCCCTGGTTTAAGAGCACCACTCGGTCACAGTACTTGCTGATGCTGCTCAGGTCATGGCTGACAAAGACAATGGTCTTGCCCATCTTTTTAAACTCTTCAAACTTATGATAACACTTTGCCTGAAAAAAGACATCTCCAACCGACAGCGCCTCGTCCACAATCAGAATCTCAGGATCAATATTGATGGCCACAGCGAAGGCCAGACGGACGAACATACCGCTGGAATAAGTTTTCGCCGGCTGATATACATAGTCCCCGATATCTGCAAAAGAAAGGATCTCCTCCAGTTTCTCATCAATCTCCTTCTTACTGAAACCGATCATGGTCCCGTTCAGATAGATATTTTCAATGCCATTATATTCCATGTTAAAACCAGCGCCCAGCTCCAGGAGTGCTGAGATACGACCATTGACCACCACCTCACCGGAAGTGGGAGTAAGAACACCCGTTATTATTTTAAGAATCGTAGATTTACCGGAGCCATTGGTACCGATAATCCCCACACATTCTCCCTGTCTGATCGTCATATCGACTCCCTTCAGGGCATGATGTTCCGTATAATGCTTTTTGCGCCCAAGTCCCAGCGCATCCTTGATCCGGTCAGAGGGCTTATCGTAAAGCTTATACACTTTTCCCACGTCTTTTACTTCGATCGCAATCTCTTTCATATCTGATTGACCTTCCCTGTCACACTTTCCATCCCCAATATTTCACATAAATACTTACAGCACATCCGCAAAATGTGTCCGCAGTCTTCTAAAGACCAACGTGCCGATACAGAACATACTGATCGTAAATATCCAGAAATACGTGGAAGAATAGAAATGCTCCCAGAACCATTCTTCATCAAAGATGGCGCTCCTAAAGCCATTTACAATATATACCAGCGGATTAAGTTTGAACAGTGTTTTTACATTATCCGGCAGCATATCGATATTCCACATGATCGGTGTAGCCCACATGCCAATCTGAAGCGCAATATTGATGATCTGCTGCAAGTCCCTGATGAAAACCACCAGTGCGCTGGTCAGATAACTCAAAGCCAGCACAAACAGAAACAGACAGAAGCTGTAATAGACTAATTGTAATGTGTAGATTGTAGGAGTATACCCGTAGCAGATGCCAACGATCAGCAGCACTCCCACGAAGAATATATGGATAAAGGTCGCCGCAATCACCTTGATGATCGGCAGGATACTGATATTGAATACCACTTTTTTCACCAGATAGGTATACTCCACCAAGGCCATCGTCCCTTGCGATATGGCTTCGGAAAAATAGAACCATGGTACCAGACCCGCCGTCAGATACAGCACATATGGCGGTATCTCTCCTCCCTCGCCGGCTACAAACTGTACCCGGGCATTGAACACTTTATCGAACACGATCCAGTACATAAGCACCGTCACCACAGGCTGGGCCATGGCCCACACGATTCCCAGATAGGATCCTGCATAACGTTTCTTAAAGTCATTCTTCGCCAGCTTCCAGATCAGACGCCTGCTCTGGAGCAATTCTACGGGGATGGTCACGATCCTGTCGTAATAGATGGCAAAAATAATGCAGGTAAAGGTGATCAGCACACAGCCGCTGAACTTCTTCATCTGCTCCGTCACCTGATCCGCCAGGGGATTATGATGTTTGACAAGCACTAAGGCAAGCAGCAACCCAAGCCCCCAGAATATAAGTATTGCTGCGGGCTTTTTGGAAAAACGGCTCTTCTCTGTTTGGTTTTGGGTCTTATCCGTACTTTTTATAAACATATCACTGACCTTTGGACTCCCTGCTGACAGCAGGACAATTATTTTACTTTAGCGGTATTTTTCAGTAAAGGCTTTGATGCCTTCCCATTTGGTATCCTTATCGGACATATTCAGCTCCATCCCTTCCGGAATCGGCCATTCGATGCCAATATCCGGATCGTTCCAAATAATGCCGCCCTCATCGTTCGGATGATAGAAATCCGTACATTTATAGGCAAACTCCGCATAATCTGAGAGCACAAAAAATCCGTGGGCAAAATTCTTGGGGATAAAGAACTGCTTCTTGTTCTCCGCGGAAAGCACCACGCCCTTCCACTTGCCGTAAGTCGCAGAACCGGGCCTTAAATCCACCGCCACGTCAAAAACTTCTCCGCTCACCACCCGCACCAGTTTATCCTGTGGGTAGTTGATCTGAAAGTGCAGGCCCCGGAGCACTCCTTTAACTGAGGAGGACTGGTTGTCCTGAACGAAGATCTGGTCGATCCCTGCCGCTTTATAATCATTATAATTATAGGTCTCCATGAAATAACCCCTGACATCGCCAAACACCGCCGGCGTAATGATCCTAAGGCCTTCTATCTCACATGTCTCCACCGTTATTTTACCCATTTGTCCCATTTCCTTTCCTTAGTCTGTTGTCGGCACATTGCCGCTGTCGCCGTTCACCACGCCGGAATAGCCGGCCGCGCCCTTGGCATGATTGATCGAAGTGTCTATATTCATATAACACAGATTCAGATCCACATTGGTATCGATACCGTTCACCGTACCCTTGGAAGTATACTGCCACATATCATAATACCCGTCATAAGCCGGCACTTCCGCATACTCCGCAAGCCAGGTCTTGTATTCTGACAGGTCTGTCATATTTATCCTGTCATTCAGCCAGTTGCGGGAAGCATAGACACCCGTCTCATAACCTGCCGCACTGATAGTCTCTAAAAAGGCTTTGTGGGCGGCTGTCCGCTCCTTTGCATTCAGTCCATCGGCACGCCCGCTGCCGCCTGCGCTCTCGCTGTCCAAGAACACCGGATAATCCACATCGTATTCCTCGATCAGACGGATCACCATGCTGGCTTCTTCCACAGCCTCCACCTCATCCAAGGCCTGTGTAAAGAAGTATACCCCCACCGGAATACCCGCATCGATGGCACCCCGAATATTATCCTCATACATGGGATCTATGACCAGCGCCCCGCTGGAAGCGCCCCGGTAACCGCAGCGGATGATGGCAAACTCCACGCCTTCTTCTTTGACTGCTTCCCAGTCAATCTCCTTATTCCACTTGGAAACGTCAATGCCCAGCTTCGCACTTCCGTTTGCAAACTGCATCTGGGTATTCTCACTGCCGTCCGCGTCCTCCTCGGCGCCGTTTACCGCCTTATCCTCCTTGGAGGGATCGATATCATCCTCCGTCAGCATCAAATACTCGATATTATCAAGCACCCGGTACTCAATCTCCTGCCGCACCTGGATGGTCGTAACCGTGTTAGGCACATGGAATCCTGTCTGTTCCTGCAGAGACACCCCATACTCGCCGGCCCGCAGTCCCTCAATATAAATGATGCCGTCCTCATCTTCATCCGTATATTCCCCTACGCCTTGTATTTCAATAGTAAAAGGAGCGCCGGTCACCAAACGCCCTGTACTGTCCACCACCATAACGCGCAGATCCTTGGCCACGGAACTCATCATCAGAAACACATTCCGGCCCACATAGCTCTCAATGCTCTTAAATCTCGGCTCCTCATCAAAAAAGGTCTCATCGCGCAGAAAAGCAGACAGATCATTTCCTATCTGTCCACTGTCCGTTCCTGCCTCTTCTTCTGTTGCCTCCATCTCCTGTTCCGGCTCCTCCACAAGCCCCAGCTTGCCCATCACCGTGTCAAGATTCGTGAGCGCGATCACCGCAATAAGCAGAAGAAATATGCCTATCATGGCAAAGAGCGCACGTCTCATTCTCTTAGAGTCCATTTGCAACCTCTACCATGTATTGTCCGTAGGCCGTCTTCATCAGCGGCTCCGCCAGCTCTAACAGTTGTTCTCTTGTAATAAATCCTCTCTTATAGGCAATCTCCTCGATACAGGAGATGTACAACCCCTGCCGCTTCTGGAATGCCGCCACAAAATCCGCCGCATCCAGCAAAGAATCATGATTGCCCGTATCCAGCCAGGCGAAACCTCGTCCCAGCGTCTCCACCCGCAGGGTTCCCCTGCGCAGGTACTCGTTATTGATACTCGTGATCTCGATCTCGCCTCTGGCAGAAGGCTTCACATTGCGGGCAATCTCCACCACGTCATTGTCATAGAAATACAGGCCCGGCACCGCATAATTGCTCTTCGGATGTTCCGGTTTCTCCTCGATGGAGACCGCCATGCCGTTCTCATCGAACTCCACCACACCGTACTCCCTGGGATCTCTCACATAATACCCAAAGATCGTAGCGCCTTTCTCCCGGGCAGCCACTTCCCTAAGCACCCTGGAAAAACTCTGGCCATAAAAGATATTATCTCCCAAAACCAGCGCCACATTATCATCACCGATAAAATCTGCGCCGATGATAAAAGCATCCGCCAATCCCCTGGGATGTTCCTGTACCGCATAGGACATCCGCAGTCCCAGCTGCTCTCCCGTTCCCAGAAGCTCTTCAAACACGGGAAGATCCCTGGGGGTGGATATGATTAAAATATCCTGGATACCCGCCAGCATCAGCGTAGATAATGGATAATAAATCATCGGTTTGTCATATACCGGCATAATCTGTTTGGAGATTGCCTTGGTCAGCGGATAAAGCCTTGTCCCGGCCCCACCCGCCAGAATGATTCCTTTCATAGAAGCTGTCCAGCCTTTCTTTTATGAATACATTTCCTCATAATATTTCTGATAGTCGCCGCTCGTCACATTTTTCATCCAGTCCTCATGCGCAAAATACCATTCAATGGTGCGGCGGATGCCTTCTTTAAACATGGTCTCCGGCTCCCAGCCGATCTCTTCCCTGATCTTGTCCGGTGCGATCGCATATCTTCTGTCATGCCCCTTACGGTCTTCTACATAAGTGATCAGGTCCTCCGTAATATGGGCCCGTCTCTCATCGCTCTCCGGCAGCATCTCCCGAAGTGTCTCTATAATAATCTTTACAATCTCAATATTCTGCTTCTCATTGTGGCCGCCCACATTGTAGGTCTCAAAAAGCCTGCCCTTCTCCTGTACCATATCGATGGCCTTGGCATGATCCTCCACATAGAGCCAATCCCGCACATTCTTGCCGTCCCCGTACACAGGCAGCTTCTTACCCTGCAGCGCATTGTTGATGATGAGCGGAATCAGCTTCTC
>CAYUKT010000023.1:0-13805 GCA_964445285.1 uncultured Bacteroides sp.
GTTTTCTCTTGATATCTCGTTTTTAACCAGAAAAAGGGATTTAATACTTATTTTAGAATTGCTTTATTTTTCGTTTTTTCTTACAGTATTCCCAACCCTGGCTGTTTATTTCCTTATTACATAAAACGGATGTCATTCATCACAGGCATCCGCTCCGCGGCCTCGGATAAGCGGAGAAGTTTCCTAATACCATAAAAAAGGAAAGCAGTATCATCACTTTACTGCTCTCCCAATTACTTTTGCATTGATACCCGGTCAGTCTAACTGCTGTCGATATCCATATAACTTCTGTCTCTAAACCCAGGCCAAAGACAGGACATTCCATACCGCCTCAGCTTTTCAGCCCATGCTCCAGGCGCTCCCGGTATCCCGGCGCGTTCTTGATCTCAAACTTATTATTGAACATCTCATATTCCGCATCCGGCAGCTTATCGCGCAGAAGTTCTTCCACATTGGTCTTATAGACCAGTCCACACGCCACGGACGGCGCCAGGATCTTATCTTCATATCGAAGACACGCCTCCTGCACTCTCTCACAATAGTCTTCCGCCTCCCCATCTTCCGCCATGGGAATCAGCACGATAAAGACATCTCCGTCCACGCGCCCAATCTCATAATCCGGCTTCTTCTCCTGTTTCAGGATATCAGCGATGGTCTTGATCAGCCTGTCGCTCTCCTCATCACCGTAGTTATCATTTACAAACTTCCAGTCATTGATATTCACATTGATGACCGCCACAGGCACCACTTCCGCCCGGTCTATGACCTTCATGCGCTCCTCAAAATAAAGCTTGTGATGCACACCGGTAAGTGCGTCCTCATTCTCACCCCTGGCTGTCTGTACGTGCTTCACGCCGACCTGCTCCTCCAGCTCATCCATATAAATAGAAGACTCCGTATGTAAATACGCTTCCTCCCCCCAGTGGGAAAGCATCTGTGTCAGGCTGTCCAGAAGATGATCTGTCGCCTCCGCCTTTTCTGCGGGCACCTTATCTGTCTTGGCATACAGATGGGCGATCGTCCTGCCATAGATCCTGACCTTGCGGCCGGGATTCCCCACCACATCCGGCGTAAATCCGGCAAAATTGCCCACGGAAATTACCTTTTCCCCATGCCGTTCTGTCAGAAGAATCTCCACATCCGTCAGCGCACACAACGCTTTGCAGTACTCTGCCAGCGTGTCCATATGATAGAGATTATCCAACGCATAATTCTTTACATTGTCTTTGATTCTCTTATCAAAAGGAATCGACTTATAATTCATATTTTGCAACCTCTCTTATCCCCAGTTTTCAAGAACGAAAATACATGTTCAGTATACCTTTTTTTATAGGATTTGTCTAGATGACCGTTTCTTTTTCACGATGATCTGGTATCAGTTCCTTATTTCACATCTGCATGGAAAATTCCACCCCCAAATGATATAATGTTATAAAAAACTTAGAAATCTTATGGTCAGGTAAGGATTCGGAAAGTGAGGCCCCATGAAAATATTTGAAAAATACAAGAAAAAGAAATCCCCGGTTTCTTCTATGTACTTATATACCGAGGAAGATCTGGACCAATACGAGAAGTATATTGCGGAAAATTTCGGTGAATACAAGGAAGTCTTTCATGAGATCGCCTCTCCGGACATCCATCTGGATATCATCATTGTACCACCCACAGAAGAAAATCCTTATTATAAACTGATTACCATGGGCATGGGCGCTTATCAGATGAATGTGCCGGATAATTTAAGGCAATATGAGCTGGAACGTGCCGAACTGATCCTGTACCTGCCGCCCGACTGGGATATCCGCTCCGGCAAAGAGCAGGATTACTGGCCCATCCGTTACTTAAAAGTTCTGGCCAGACTCCCTCTGCAATACGATACCTGGCTGGGATACGGGCATACTGTCTCATCGGATGAGAACAATACGCCCTATGCAGACAATACCGGCTTCTGCAGCATGATGCTTTTAAGCGGCGTCAACAACCAATACCAAAGATTGGATCTGCGGCTGAAAGATAAAGGGAAAATAAATTTCTACCAGCTTTTCCCCCTTTATCAGGAAGAACTGGAATACAAATTCGAACATGACGCTGAAACCCTGCTGGACCTGTTCGATGATGACGATATCATGCCCGTTATCAACATCAACCGCAAAAACTACTGTAAAATCCCTCCACAGAACGACTGAGTGCCTTACACTTTTTCAAACACCGGCATATAATCAATCGGTGCGTCCACATGGACGACACGGCTGCCTTCATAGATTTCCCCGGTCAATGTCAGTTTCCAGCTTCCGGCCGGCAGGTACACATCCCGTGAGAACTCATGCAGGTGCAGGATAGGAGCCGCCAGGTATTTGTCGCCAAACATATACTGGTCCTCTATCTCCCAGCACCTGGCATCCTCCGGGAACTCATAGAACATCGTCCGCAACAGGGGAGAGCCGTTCTCATGGGCCTCCTCATATAACCTGCGGATATAATCATGCATCTCGATGCGGATATCATAATACTTCTTCATGATGGCATAATTATCCTCTCCATAGCTCCACAATTCATTGGGCTGGCCGGTATGCAGATAACCGCCGCCCCAGTCCCTGTCGTCCAAAGGCGGAATATTGTAAGGTCCTCTGTCCCCATGCATGCGAAGCACCGGGGAATAGACCGCAAACTGATACCAGCGGATCAGAAGTTCCCTGAAATCCTCATCATTCACGTCATCCGTCATGAATCCGCCAATGTCGGTGGTCCACCAGGGAATCCCGGCAAGCCCCATGTTGAGACCGCACTGCAGCTGATCCGCAAAGGCTTCAAAAGTACTGGGCACATCGCCCGACCAAACTACATTGCCATACTTCTGTGAACCCGCCCAGGCACAGCGCAGCAGATTCACCACTGTCCCTCTGCCTGCTTTCTCCATCTCGTCATAGAAGATACGGCTGTACATCTGCGGATACAGATTGCTAACAGCCAGCGCAGGCCCATCGCTGTAACGGTAATTCTCAAAATCATAAACCCCGTAATCCGGCTCAGAATTATCCAGCCAGAAGGCGTCTATCCCATAATCATAATAGTTTTTCTTACAGACTTCCCACACATATTTCCTGGTCCCAGGATTAAAAGGATCGATCTCCACGCAGTCTCCCTGATAATCATAAGTCTGCGCCGCACCACGCTCCGTCCTGATCAGCAGTCCCCGCTCCATCATCGGGCCGAAGTTCTCACTCTTACGGTCCACTGACGGCCACACGGACACGATGACCTTGATACCCATCTCATGCAGCTCGTCCACCATCGCTTTGGGGTCAGGCCAGTACTTCTCATCAAATTTCCAGTCTCCCTGCAGCGTCCAGTGGAAAAAGTCGATCACGATCTGGTCAATCTTGATCCCCTCCTTCTGATACTGCCTGGCCACGCCAAGCACTTCCTCCTGGGTCCTGTAGCGCAGCTTACACTGCCATAACCCCATCAAATCTTCCGGGAACATTTCCGCACGACCGGTCACCGCCGTATAGTTTTCCAGAATCTGCTTCGGTGTATCCGCTGCCGTGATCCAGTAATCCATCTCCTTTGTGGATCTGGCCACCCACTCGTAATAATTCTTTCCAAAGGTCACGCGCCCTACTGCCGGATTGTTCCACAGGAATCCATACCCCAGGGAAGAAACTGCAAAAGGCACGGAAATCTGGGAATTGCGTTGTGCCAGTTCCAGCACACAGCCCTTTAAATCCAAACAGGCCTGCTGATACTGTCCCATTCCAAAAATCTTCTCATCTTTGTTGCTCTCAAACTTCAAGTTCAAAGAATACTCACTGCCGCCGATAATCCCCTTCCACTCCCGATTCAACAGTTTCAGACACCTGCTCTCCCTGGAGATTGTCCCGTCATAAAACCGGAAATATTCCTGCAGGATCTGCTTATCATCCTTATAAAAAGTAATCACACCCGCAAAATTGACGACCGCCTTCATCCGTCCATTGACAATCGCAGCCATCTCCCGTTTATCAATGGTGCCATCGCCAACCCAGTGATCCACCTCCTCCACTGTAATCTTGGTATCACATTTTTTGACCTTTTCAGTCAATGCCCAATCCCTTCCTGTAAATGCATAGTCCATGGTGGCGCGTACCCGCAGGGAATCCGCTCCCCAGGCTTCTATCCTCAAAATCTCCCCTTGGTGGTAACACACCAACGCCCCATTTTCATTCTCGAATCTCATACCAGACCCTCCATTCATAAATTAATATGCAGTAACAATCGTCATCCAACACAAGCACAGAAAAACTTCCCTGTGCCGCTTCATCATAACAATATAATACTATCCAAACTTCCCATTTTCTATTGAAATTCTACCATATTATGATACTATACTATTATACTTATCAAACTTATCATATAGCAAGCCAGTCAGGCCCATGAGATCATACATATAAAAAGGAGTCCCTCGCACATGCTTCCAGGAAAAGACACCAAAGAAAAACGACAACACAGCACTCCCTATATTCCCTACAGCCACTATGAGTGCCGTCTGCCAGAATCCTTTATGAACGTGCCCATGCACTGGCACAACGAATTTGAACTCAACTATATTACAAACGGCAAGGGCGAATTTATCTGCGGCACCCAGAAATTTGAGGCCCATGAAGGCGACATCCTAATCCTGCCGCCCAATATGCTGCACTCTGCCTATCTCTGCAAAGACAATGAACTGATCTATCATGCATTTGTCTTCCATCCCGTCCTTCTCGGAAACGCCGGCAGCGACCGCTGCAGCGTGGAATTTATACGCCCCATCGTAAATGGAACCGTACAGATGGATGTGCGTGTTCATCCAAACACAAAGAATTATAACCATATAAAAGCCGCAACAGAGCAGATTCTTGCCTGTGTTTGGTCTGACTGTGCCCAGATGGATCTGCTTTTAAAGAGCGAACTATTGAAATTATTCTGGTTATTGCAGGACAATGGGAATATCTTTTTACAAAAAACCAGCGGGACTGGATCCATCGAACTGATCCGCCCCGCCCTTGAATATATGGCCGCAAACTATCAGGAAGAGATCACCGTGGAGCGGCTTGCCAGCCTGGTTCACCTGAGCAAAAGTTATTTTATGAGATGCTTCAAACAAACCGTAGGCGTTGGCGCCATGGAACACCTCACACAGCTTCGGATCACCGCCGCCTGTGAGGCGCTCACTGCTACCCGGGATAAAGTCTCTGCTATTTCTTATCGCTGCGGTTATGGCAATCTTTCCAACTTCAACAGACAATTTCTGAAAAAGGTTGGCTGTTCCCCGAACGAATACCGGAAACGAAATCTTTAAAAGAGCCCTGCCTTACAGTGCCCTGCCCCGAAGTATCACCTGCCTGAGTGACAGATCCTCCTTGCCAAGCAGCACCACATCCGCTGTCTTGCCTGCCGTGATACTTCCGCAGGTATCATAGATACCCACACACTTCGCCGGATTGACCGCCGCACATTTCACCGCGGATTCCAACGGAATCCCCATCTTCAATACCGCCGTCCGCATACAGTCCAACAGATTGGTGACAGAGCCGGCAATCGTCCCATCTTTCAATGTGGCAAGACTGCCTGTCACTTTCACATCCTGACCGCCAAGCGTGTAATCGCCATCCTCCAGCCCGGTAGCCCTCATACTGTCACTGATCAATATAATGCGGTCATCCCCGAATATCTTAAAAGTTGTCCTGACCGCTGCCGGATGAATGTGCACCCCATCGCAGATCAATTCCACCTGCACCTTTTCCTCATCCGCCGCCGCACCGATCAACCCGGGCGCCCTGTGCGTATAGGGATTCATGGCATTATACAGATGTGTCACATGGCTGGCGCCTCTCTCAAACGCTTCCCTAGCCGTATCATAATCGGCGCAGGTATGGGCCAGTGATATCACCACCCGGTCATGCCACTCATCGATAAGTTCCATACCGCCTTCCTCTTCCGGCGCGATATCCAAAAGCTTCACGCAATTACCGGACGCCTCGTTTAACCTGGCAAACATCTCCCCATCCGGCTTATAAATATAGGCTGCGTTCTGTGCGCCCTTCTTGGCTACTGACACGAAAGGCCCTTCCATATTGATACCCTGGAAATGCGCCCTCTTCTCCTGCTGACCTTCTTCCCTGTAGGCCTTTGCTGTACTGCAGATCCCGAGAAGCATCTCTTCCGAGAGTGTCATGGAAGCCGGCACAATATTGGTCACACCCACAGACGCCTCATAGACCGCCATAGCATCAACCGCCTCCCTCGTCCCATCACAGAAATCATGTCCCATACAACCATGGAAATGGATATCCGTAAGTCCCGGTATGGCCACACAGCCGGCGGCGTCTATGGTCTGTCCATCCTCCGCCTCCTCCGCAGAATCCGTAAAAAGGGTATCCTTGATATAAATATCCCTCTTTTCAAATTTTCCTTCTTCCGTATAGACACTGGCATTTGTGATAATCATGACACTTGTCTCCTTTCTCAAGTAATAATAGCAGAGGCCCGAAGGCCTCCGCTATGCTAGGGATTTTGGTATTATGATTCAATGTAATACCTATAACATTTTCTTCATCTCGTCAGCTACGAACTGTACCTTCGTTCCCACGATAACCTGAACGGATGTCTTACCCGGTCTCATAACACCGGCAACACCGGCCGATTTAATCTTCTTCTCATCAACCAAGGTATAATCCTTAATCTCCATACGAAGTCTTGTGATACAGTTGTCAAGTGACGTCACGTTGTCTTTACCGCCGAGACCTTCCAGAATGATGGATGCCACTTCTGCAAAGTCGCTGTTGGACAATACTGCCTTCTTCTCTTCTTCCACATCGTCATCTTCCCTGCCGGGTGTCTTCAAGTCAAACTTCACGATGGCAAACCGGAACACCACATAGAACACCACAAATGCTGCAATACCCAGAGGAATGATCATCCATGTGTTCTGCGCCGCCGGCAGTGCTGCCGAGAATACCAGGTCAGTCGCACCTGCCGAGAAACTGAAGCCTGCACGGAATCCGATCAAGGTCACAATCACAGTAAAGATACCATATAACAATGCATAAATCAGATATAACACGGGTGCCAGGAACATGAAACCGAATTCAAAAGGCTCTGTAACACCGCAGACAAAGGAACAAACTGCTGCGGAAGCTACCAGACCGATTGCAACCTTCTTCTTGTTATCTTTCGCCGTATGAACCATAGCCAATGCTGCACCAGGGATACCGAACATCATACAAGGGAAGAATCCGGACATGTACATACCAAGGCTCCAGCTAACGTCTGCACTGGTCTCGCCTGCCCAGAAATGAGTGAGGTCACCAAGACCGATCGTGTCAAACCAGAATACATTGTTCAGTGCATGGTGCAGACCTGTCGGAATCAACAGTCTGTTCAGGAAAGCGTAGATACCTGCACCAACTGCGCCCATACCAACGATGCCCTGACCAACTGCGATCAGTGCGCCGAAGATAACCGGCCATACCACCAGCAGAATTGCTGCAACAACAATGGATACCACGCCGGAAATAATCGCTACGCAGCGTTTGCCGCTGAAGAACGACAGCCAATCCGGCAGTTTTGTTGCCTTAAACTTATTATAACAGGTTGCACCAATAATACCAGCAAGAATACCGATAAACGGATTGGCGATCTTACTGAATGCCAATGATTTATTGACATCATCTGCGATGGAAGGCATCATCGCTGTCACCGTACCTACCGCAAGCAGGTTGGTGATCATCAGCCAGGATGCGAATGCCGCAAGACCTGCCGTACCGTCATGGTCATCTGCCATTCCCACGCCTACACCGATAACAAACAGAAGCGCCATATTGTCGATCAGTGCGCCGCCTGCCTTCACCAGGAAGAATCCCAGCAGATTCAAGAATCCATGCATCTCGCCACCCTGCATGGTAGACGGACATAACGCATATCCAATGCCCATCAGGATACCACATATCGGCAGACATGCCACGGGAAGCATCAATGCTTTACCTAACTTTTGTAAATACTTCATCATAATATGTTACCCCCTTCTCATTATAGGGTCCTGCCCCAGCACAGGACCTGATTACTTGCCTTTTATATTCTATGGGCCTTTGCCCTGGAATATCATGTAGAATCTTTTCCTGCTTCCTATAGATTCTCTTGGAAAAACTTCTGCAGCGCTTCCGCAGCCGCCTCTTCATCTTCGCCCTCGATTTTACAGGTAACTTCCATACCCTGTTTGATGCCAAGGCTCATGAGCATGATCAGCTTTCTGGCATCGGCACTCTTACCATTGCACTCTACCGTGACCTTACTCTGAAAACCTCCTGCCTGTTTCACCAGCAGTCCTGCCGGCCTCGCATGCAGACCAACTGGATCCTGAATTACATATTGGAACTCTTTCACCTCTTCACCCCCTCGTCAGATTCATGTGATGTCTCTCACTGCCTTACGCACCTTCAATACGGATGAAGCGGATACACTCAATTCATCTACGCCCATATCTAAGAACGTTTCCGTCAAATCCGTATCTGCTGCCAGTTCCCCGCAGATGCCTACCCATATGCCTGCCTTATGCCCATTTTTCACTGTCATCTCAATCAGTTTAAGCACCGCCGGATGATGGGTATTGCAGGTACTTTCCAGTTTCTGGTTCTGGCGGTCAACTGCCAGCGTATATTGCGTCAGGTCATTGGTACCAATGCTGAAAAAGTCCACCTCTTTGGCTAGTTCCTCTGAGAGCAGGGCCGCCGCCGGCGTCTCCACCATAATGCCCAGTTCCACTTCTCCCATGGGATATCCCTCCACCCGAAGTTCTTCCCTGACCTGTTCCACAATCTCTTTGATTCGTTTCACTTCCTCCACCGACACGATCATCGGGAACATGATCGAAGCCCTGCCGTATGCGGAAGCACGGTATATTGCCCGCAGCTGTGTGATAAAGATTTCCGGCCGGTCAAGACAGATCCTGATGGCCCGGTAACCCAGCGCCGGATTCTCCTCCGGATCCAGGTGGAAGTAATCCACCTTCTTATCCGCCCCGATATCCAGAGTACGGATGACCACCTTCTTCCCTTCCATCTTCTCCAGCACAGCCTTATAGCTTGTGAACTGTTCCTCCTCTGTGGGGAATGTATCCCGCCCAAGATAGAGAAATTCACTGCGGAATAATCCAATACCGCCGGCGTCTGCCTCCAGGGCCGGATCCGCATCACTCACCTTGCCGATATTGGCAAATATATCAATCCGTCTGCCATCGCCGGTGACATTATCCTTGCCTTTTAATTCCTCCAGCATCTCCAGATCAGCTACCCACTGGTTCTTGCGCCGGATCATCTCGTCCAGTACATCTTTCTCCGGATCCAGGATAAACTCCCCGTTAAATCCGTCTACCACACCGACTTTACCGTTCCAGTCATCCGATGGTTCCATTTTAGTATTGACTAATGCCGGAAGATTCATACTTCTGGCCAGAATCGCCGTGTGGGAATTGGAGGAACCCCTCACTGTCACAAAGGCAAGAATCTTATTCTTATCCATCTTCACAGTCTCACTCGGCGTCAGGTCATCTGCGATCAGAATTACCGGCTCATCCGTGGGCACCCCATCTTCCGCTATCCCTAACAGGATCCGGATAACCCTCTGCGAGATATCCTTGATATCAACCGCTCTTGCTTTCATATACTCATCATCCATGGAAGCAAACAGCTCGGAAAACTGATCCTGCGCCATCTCCACGGCATATTCGGCGTTGGTGCCTTCCTTGATGGCTCCCTCTATAGCCTCCAGATAATCATCGTCTTCCAGCATCATACGGTGGATGTCAAAGATCATCGCATGGTCTTCACCCACATTGGCAAGAGCCGCGTCATAGAGTGCCGTCAACTGTTCCTTTGCCTTCTCTACCGCTCCCTGAAACCGGGCCAGTTCCGCATCCACATCCTGGACCTTCGTCTGTTCGATGTGGTAATCCTGCTTCTGATAACAGAAAACCCGGCCTACGGCAACGCCTTTTAATACACTTTTGCCGACATATCGATTCATGCGAACCTCCTTCTATCATTTACGCAGTTTCATGATATCCTCTCCCGGCGCCACCGTCTTAGGCTCCTCCGGCTGTATCTCCGTAAACTCATCGGTATTGCAGATCACAATCGGCGTGATGATGTCATATCCGGCCGCCTTGATCTGCTCTAAATCCGCCTCCAGGAGCAGGTCACCCTTCTTGACTTCCTGGCCTTCCTCCGCATGGATCGTGAAATGCTCTCCATTCAGTTTCACCGTATCCAGTCCCACATGGATCAGGATCTCCATGCCGTCATTCCCAACAACTGCCACGGCATGACCGGTAGGGAACACCGTAGCCACCTTGCCGTCTACCGGTGCATAGATACGATTGTCCGAGGGAATGATCGCAACGCCTTTGCCAAGGATCTCCTCGCCAAAAGTCGGATCGCTGACTTCCTTGATGCTTACCAGACTGCCCGCTATTGGCGCACCGACCACAATACCGCCCTTTGCAAATAAATTCTGAAGTATTTTCATTTCCCTCTCCTCCTTTCCCTTTTTGATGTATAGTAAACGAAATGTTAATGTCGTTAACTATAGTATTAACAGGTATATAGATCTCTCATTCGTTTAATATTCAGTACCAGGTGAATTTTTTCCTCCTCTGTCATATTACAGTGGTATTCTTTCTCTATGTATTCACCAACACTGTTAATGATCTGATATTCCTCCTGATAGTGCTGCCTCACAAATGCATAAAGCGCATCGTCTGTCCGCCCGCGCATCGGTTCCTCCGTGACCAGCCTGTTGCAAAGCTGTTTTAAATCCACGATCAAGCCTTCCCTCGGATAAGTCCTGCCGTCCGGAATCGGAATCTCCTTCTCGATCAGCTCCATCATCTCACGCATCATCTTGACCATGAAAAAAGTAGTGCCCATGGCGGAACCCACTTCCCCGTTGATCAAGTGGAGTGCGATGCTCGCCGCTTCGTCCTCATTCAGCCGGCACTGCGTCCTCTCCTCGATCAATTCCAGCGCATACCTGCCTACCGAATACTCCAGCGGATAGAAAAGTTTGACCTCATCATACAGCACATTGTTAAATGCCATGCCCTCATGATACTTATTTAAAATAAACCCGATATGGTCTGTCAGTGTCAGATACACATTCTGACTCAGTACCAATCCAAGACTTTCCTTCGCATAGGTAATAATATCTGCGGATAGTCTGATATGTTCCAATGGGAGTGATGCTAGTAGTTCTTTAAAGTGTTCCTTGTCGTTCATATTATTCAGTCTAAAAGTTTTCTCAACTACCTTATCATCAATCTCGTCTCCAGGTCTTCGTCCAAAACCTATCCCTCTCCCCATGGCAACCATCTCTACGCCGTGATGATCCCTGACAGAAACGATATTGTTGTTGATAATTTTGTCAATACGCATTTTAAACCCTCTTGTCCACCACACTTAAAATGATCTGTTTGCAGACCCTGGTAAACGAAAAACTTTTTTACCATAAAAAAAGCCAAATCTTATAAATCGACTTCCCGGAGTCAAATTATAAAACTTGGTTTTGCCTGCTTTTGTGCAGTAACAATCCAAATAGCTATTTATTTTTCTATATTATAGCAAATGTGTACAATATAAGTCAACAGCAATTATTTAAATATTGACAATCTGCCTGCTTTGTATAGTAATTGCCCTGAAAATAAGGTGATTTTGTCGAAAACGAGAAAGCGGCCCCGGAATATGCATCCCGAAGCTGCCCCGTCATCTATATAGTATGCCTATTTTTTGTGCATATGCACGAAGGTATCAGTATACATCCCTCCCCTTTTCATCCAAAATGCCGGATTTTCTATGAAAATAGGCATTAATCTGGTCGCGCCATTCCCTGGCATGTTCTTTCTGTTCCAGGAACCGCCCAAGCATACGCTCATAGGCCGCTTCCGGCAGCCTGCCCTGCAGCGCCTTAAACTGTTCCACCATTTCATCCACGATCTCCACCCCTTCAAAATGGGAATCGTAGATATGCTGTATTACCGTCTTGCCCGACCGCAGCTTCCAGGTATAAGGAATATGATGGAAGAAAAGCAGCAGTTCATCCGGGCATTTCTCTTTATCGTCATAGATCGAGGCGTTGGGTTCCCTGTACAGCATGGCGTATCCCGTCCCCTCATGACTCCTGTCCACACCGATGCCCTGATGATCCGCCCGATGGTATGTCCCCCATCTGCTGTACTCATACCCATCCACACTGGGGCCATAATGATCGTTAGGCGAAACCATCCAGCCGATGCCCAGCGGCGAAGTATAACTCTCATAGGCCAGCCAGGAAGACATTAACAGGAACATCATCGTCTCCTCCACCTGTTCATCATTGCCGTATGTCACCCGGATCCACTCCCTGGCAATCTCTCCCGCCGTCAGTTCCGGTTCAAAGGCAAGTCTGCCGAAGCCGTACCAGTTGGCCGCCGCCATATCATGTCCTGTCCAGTTGTCATCATTCCCGGTATTGGCCACTGCCGCCATACCGCAGTTATGCTGTCCAAAAGTCCTGCCGGACACAATATCCATGACGGTGTCGTTTTCCGGCTGTACATAAGTCCTGAATTTTAATATCTCCTTAAACATCGGGATCAGATAACACAGATGTCTCTGCTGTCCCGTATACTCCTGGGCAATCTGCACTTCCAGCATCTGGTTGGTCCTGGTCAGCCCGCCAAAAAGCGGATGCACAGGCTCCCGCACCTGGAAGTCCATAGGCCCGTTCTTGATCTGCAGGATAACATTGTCCATAAACTGTCCATCCAACCCCATGAAATTGTCATACCCAGACCTGGCCCGGTCTGTCTTATAATCCCGCCAGTCCTGCATACAATTATAGACAAAACATCTCCAGATAATGATCCCACCATAAGGAGCCACGGCCTGTGCCAGCATATTGGCGCCGTCTGCATGTGTCCTGCCATAGGTAAAGGGGCCAGGCCGCCCCTCCGAGTCTGCCTTGATCAGAAAACCGCCAAGACCCGGAACTGCACCAAACACTTTCTGCATTCTTTCACGCCACCATCCGCGCACTTTGTCCGAAAGCGGATCGGTGCTGTCCAATTCCCCCAGCTCCATAGGCGCCGCATAGTTCAGGCTCATGTACAATCTGATGCCATATCCGGCAAACACTTCCGACAGTTCCTTCACCTGTTCCAGATAACGATCCGTGATCAGCCAGGTGGCCGCATCCTTTACATTGACATTATTGATCACCACGGCATTGATTCCCACGCTGGCCGCCAGCCTCGCATAATCCCTGGTCCTGTCATTGATCACGATCCGGTCTTTTACAAAGAAAAAGGACTCCCCGGAATATCCCCTCTCAATACTGCCATCCATATTGTCCCAATGATCCAGCATGCGCATGGGCATGAGGGGCGCATTGATCCGATCCAGGGTATGTAACGGATTTTCCATCTTCACCTGACGGATCAGATCGAAGGCCCCGTATAAAATACCTCTGGAATCGGACGCTTCTATCACAATATCCCCTTTTTCACAATAGAGATGATAGGACTCTGCCTTCATCCCCTCTCTGTGTATGAGACGGATTTCCTTTCCCTCCGCCGTACACGCCTGCGCCGCCCCCGTACCTGCGCTGCCATCCTGCCGCAGCGTAAGTGCGCTGCCGACCATACCTGCGAAAGCTTCCTGCAATTCCTTCACACTGTTTTGAATCAGCGCATCCTGCTCTGCGTCAGGTATCCTGACACAGATATATAAAACCCCCTCAGCTTCCCTGCTGGAAACTTT
>CAYUKT010000024.1:0-4268 GCA_964445285.1 uncultured Bacteroides sp.
TCCCGGAGGAGAGCGTGGAGACCATCAAGGAGTATACCAGAAAGATTGCGGAGGAGATGCATGTCAAGGGATTGATGAACATGCAGTATGCGATCGAGAATGGAAAGGTGTTCGTGCTGGAAGCAAATCCCAGGGCGTCCCGTACCGTGCCGTTGGTTTCCAAGGTCTGCAATATCCGCATGGTGCCGTTGGCGACAGATATTATCACTTCGGAGATTACAGGCCGTCCTTCCCCCATACGGGAGTTAAAGGAGCAGGTGATTCCCAACTATGGTGTCAAAGAAGCGGTATTCCCCTTTAATATGTTCCCGGAAGTGGATCCCATCTTGGGACCGGAGATGCGTTCTACCGGTGAGGTATTGGGTCTGTCCAGCTCTTATGGCGAAGCCTTTTTCAAGGCGCAGGAGGCAGTGCAGTCCAAACTGCCGCTTGAAGGGACGGTACTTATCTCAGTCAATAAGAAAGATAAAGATGAAGTGGTGGAAGTGGCAAAGAGTCTTGCGGAGGATGGGTTTAAGATTATGGCCACCGAAGGCACCTACAACCTGATCACAGCGGCAGGCATTCCGGCCACCAGGGTTAAGAAACTTTATGAGGGCCGCCCCAATGTGGGTGACATGATCACCAATGGAGATTTTGATCTGATCATTAATTCGCCTGTAGGGAAGGGAAGCGTGCATGATGACAGTTATCTGCGCAAGGCTGCAATTAAGGCAAAAGCGCCTTACATCACGACTGTGGCGGCGGCGAAAGTGACTGCGGAGGGTATCCATTATCTGAAAACCCATAAGAGCAGTGAAGTGAAATCGCTGCAGGAACTGCATGGGGAGATACATGATAAGGTATGACTTGAAAATAGAACGTATGTTTGCTATAATGAAATTGTAAGCATATTGTTGGAGGTAAGCGGAGAATAGTATGCCTCTTTAATGGAGTATTAAAGAATTTTATACTAGATATATGTAGTTGAAGGTGATATACTACTATATATAGATGTACTGGCAAGATAATGACTACAATGTGTAATGGGAATTATCAATATCAGCTTGCAATATATACTATGGCAGCATATATAAAAATTTAAAGAATATATATGATGAATAGCAATACTAATAATGACAGTGAATTGGTAATTGGGATTGTCAGTCCAGTTGGAACCATCTAATTTATTGTTGATTTACCTGATTTTTCAGGCGATGAATCTTATGAAAAGGTAAATAAAACGATCAATGAATGGCCAAATTGGAAAAAGGATGCTTATAATAAAATGTTTGCAGTATCGGCGCATGCAGAAAAAATTATAGTGGAGCAATAAAGAGTGGGAAATACTGGCATGTACATAGATACATAAATTAGTATAGATGTCGTTCGCTGAAACAAGTTTAAGTGATCAGCTGACACTGCACTGTGCATATTTTTTTGGTGAAATGCCGATTGCTTTGGTAAAAGCCTTGAAGAAAGCGCTGTAATCGGTGAAGCCGCTTTTTTCATAGGCTTCCATGACGCTGCAGCCATCGCTCAGCAGAGCCTTGGCGATGCTGATTCTTCTGGCGGTGATATATTTGTTGATGGTCGTACCGGTAGCTGCTTTGAAAATCCGGCAGATGTAAGATTCGCTTAAGAAAAATTCCCCGGCCAGCTGTGAGAGGGTAAGGGGGGAAGAAATATGCCGATTAAGGTAGGTCAGGATATCATCAACCTGCTGATTGTGCACGCAGTTGACGGATATTTCCGGCATCTGGCAGGCCAGGGCAAGCCGGTTGACTAACACCAGCATTTCCATAAAAGCAGTTTGTTCATAAATGTCACAGGCGTAGCCTTCTGCGCCTGTGATCTTATTAATGTAATACAGGAAACGTTTCTGCTGCTCTTTGTTGAAAGCGATTTTGTGGCAGAATGTTTCCGGTCTTGCAGAAAAACAGGCGTCTAAATCTGTTTCGGCAGAAGAGAGTCGTTTCGGGTATTCCGGATGAATAGACAGAACGATGCGCTCATGCGTCATCTTATCGGCCTGTGTGATCTTATGGCTTTCATATTGGTTGATCACGAACAGATTGCCTGGTTCGATGTCATACAGTTTATTGTCGATCAAGAACTGCTTCCCACCGGACACAGAATAATAGATTTCGTAACAATCATGGATATGCATATCCATGGTTTTTTCTTCTTTATACAGGTGTGCGATAGCAAAGGTACGGGAAGCGGCACACTGTTCAATTGCCTGTTGGCAGGAGTATAGTTCATTCATTTTCACGATTCCTTTTCCATATATCAAATGATTTGTATTTGTCGTTTATGCACATATGCAATACAGATGCATTATGCGCAAAAATTGTGTGCAGAAATAAGTCCTGAAATGTGGATTACTATGCATTATAAATGAAATGTTCAATATTTTCAATATTTAAAGAAATATTTGAAAAGACATGGACGATTTGCTCCTGTATAATAAAAGACATCGTAGGGGGAGTTTTCGCTGCGGTACAAAAATGCAGCCGGAACGGTTCTCCACAGCGGACAGTTTTAAAAGAAAAACAGAAAGGATGGATGAGGAAATGGAACTGAGAACGGCGGCTTCACCAAAAGACATGAGGCATTATACGACAGAGAGACTGCGGGAGGAATTTTTGATTCAGGATTTATTCCAGCCGGGTCAGATTAAGCTGGTGTACAGTCATGTTGACAGGATCATTACGGGAGCGGCAGTGCCGGTGGCACCATTGGCGCTCACGGCAGGAGATGAGCTGCGGGCGGAGTACTTCCTGCAGAGGAGAGAGATGGGCGTCATCAATGTAGGCGGCACCGGCAGTATTACCATTGATGGGAAGAGATATGAGGTAGGATACAAAGAGGCTATGTATATCGGTATGGGTTCTAAAGACATTACTTTTGAGAGCGCCGATGCGAAAGTGCCTGCCAAGTTTTATATAAACAGCGCGCCTGCACATAAAACATATCCCACGGTCCTGATCAGACCGGAAGGGACGCCGGAAGAAGGTGTGGTGATCGTAAAAGATGAGAATAAAGTGGAACTGGGTTCTCTGGAAGAGTCAAACCATAGAGTGATCTGCAAGTATATCCTTCCCGGACAGGTGGAGAGCTGTCAGCTTGTGATGGGTATGACCAAGCTGGCGCCCGGCAGTGTATGGAATACCATGCCCTGTCACACGCACGACAGACGAATGGAGGTATATCTCTATTTTGAAATGCCGGAAGATGCTGTTGTGATGCACTATATGGGGGAGCCGGATGAGACGAGGCATATTGTGATGAGAAATGAGGAGGCAGTCATTTCACCGAGCTGGTCCATCCATGCAGGCTGCGGCACCAGAGCCTATACTTTTATCTGGGGTATGGTTGGCGAGAACCAGGCGTTCAATGATATGGACAATGTAGCAATGGAAGATTTGCGGTAGAGATCAGTAATAAAAACTTACGCAGGTTTGCAGTAAAAGAGATGGAGGCAGAATCATGAGTGATTTTATGAAGAAATTTTCTCTGGAAGGGAAAATAGCGTTAGTGACAGGGGCATCCTATGGGATCGGCTTTGCAATCGCATCTGCTTATGCTGAGGCAGGGGCAACGATCGTGTTCAACGATATCAAGCAGGAACTGGTGGACAAGGGACTTGCGGCCTATGAGGAAAAGGGGATAAAGGCACACGGCTATGTATGCGATGTGACGGATGAAGTACAGGTACAGGAATTGGTGGCCGAGATTGAGAAAGAAGTGGGTGTGATCGATATCCTCGTAAATAACGCGGGCATCATCAAGCGGATTCCCATGTGCGATATGACGGCTGAAGAGTTCCGTCAGGTCATCGATGTGGATTTAAATGCACCTTTTATCGTATCCAAAGCAGTCATTCCGAGCATGATCAAGAAGGGACATGGAAAAATTATCAACATTTGTTCCATGATGAGTGAACTGGGGCGTGAGACCGTCTCTGCCTACGCGGCTGCAAAGGGCGGCCTGAAAATGCTGACCAGAAACATCGCGTCAGAGTACGGCGAGTTTAACATTCAGTGTAACGGCATCGGTCCCGGTTATATTGCGACCCCGCAGACAGCGCCTTTAAGGGAGATCCAGCCGGATGGATCCAGACATCCGTTTGATCAGTTTATTATCGCCAAGACACCGGCAGCGCGCTGGGGTGTGACGGAGGATTTACAGGGGCCGGCTGTGTTCCTGGCATCCGAGGCATCTGACTTTGTGAATGGTCATGTGTTGTATGTGGACGGCGGTATTTTGGCCTATATTGGGAAGCA
>CAYUKT010000024.1:4368-12646 GCA_964445285.1 uncultured Bacteroides sp.
GGGATTAACAGATGTCTTGTCAAAAAGACTTCAGTATGCTACACTCCTGATATATCATTAAGGGATATTGTATCTTATCTCGTGCAAAACTCGGATAAAATAAAGTAGTATTGCATCTGACATCAAAAACAGGGTTTGAGATGAAAGAGCGGCAGGAGTTATTGGGTATCATGAAACATAGGAGCTTTGGCAGTATTTTATTGTCAGGGAAATTACCAGCTGCATCTTTCAATGGAAGGATGCGGCTCTTTTATTTTGGCAAATGGATGTCTGATGGAGCCGAACGTTGTCAATTGTAAAAAGTGCAGAATGAAGGAAGGCGGTGGGTAAATGCAGACCAGGGTAGCGACCTTAAGCATTATTGTGGAGGACACATCTTCTGTGGAGAAATTAAATGCCCTGCTCCATGAGTATGGGGAATATATTATCGGCAGGATGGGACTGCCTTATCGAAAGTGCGGGATTCATATTATCAGTGTGGCGATCGATGCACCCCAGGATGTGATCAATGCCTTATCCGGCAAGATCGGCAAGGTGCCGGGGGTCAACAGCAAGATAGCCTTTTCCAGTGTGGTCAGTGAGCGGCCGGATGAGGAGAGGGGATGCTAAGAGGATTACTTCATAAACTGCCGGAAGGTTATCACCCCTCAGAGCAGGAGTGGCGGTTCCTGATTGCAGGCGAATATGACAGGAATCTGCTTTATGCAAAGGCTGATGAAGTACGCCGGAAACATTACGGAACAGACATCTATATCAGGGGACTGATTGAGATATCCAGTTATTGTAAAAACGACTGCCTCTATTGTGGGATCCGGTGCAGCAATACCCATGCGCAGCGTTATCGTCTGTCAAAAGAAGACATATTGTCCTGTTGCAAACAGGGATATGATCTGGGATTTCGCACCTTTGTCCTGCAGGGCGGGGAGGATGCCTGTTTTACCACGAAGCAGGTGGCGGGGATCGTTCAGTGTATCAAGGAGAGACATCCAGACTGCGCGGTGACCCTTTCCCTGGGAGAACGGGAGCGGGCTGATTACGAGGTCTGGTACAAGGCGGGGGCGGACAGGTATTTGCTTCGGCATGAGACGGCTTCAAAAGAGCATTACCAAAAACTGCATCCGCCGGAAATAACTTATGAACACAGGATGCAGTGTCTGCGGGATTTAAAGCGGATCGGATATCAGACGGGCTGTGGATTCATGGTGGGTTCCCCGTTCCAGGGTACGGAGGAATTGATTGCTGACATGCAGTTTTTGCAGGAGTTCCGGCCGCATATGGTGGGCATCGGGCCGTTTATTCCGCACCATGATACGCCTTTTCGGGAATACGCGCAGGGGAGTCTGATGCAGACGCTCACTATGATAGCCCTTACCAGGCTGGTTTTGCCAGAGACTTTGATTCCCGCTACCACAGCGCTTGGGACGATCCATCCGCAGGGCAGGGAACTGGGGCTGCAGGCGGGAGCCAATGTGGTCATGCCCAATCTTTCCCCGCCGGCAGTGCGCGGGCAGTACAGCCTGTATGATAATAAAAGATGTACGGGGGATGAAGCGGTGGAAGGGCTTGAGCATCTGCGGCAGCGTGTAGCGGATATAGGATATCAGATCGTGACTGACAAGGGAGACAGCCGTGTGAAGACAGATGTTTAGCTGGGGATAAGTATGTTAAAGACTACAGAAAGAAGGTATAACAGTTATGTATGATCCAAAATCTTTATGCGCAGACGATTTCATTGATCATGAAGAAATCTTGGAGACACTCGCCTACGCAGAGGAAAACAAGAATAACAAGGAACTGATCGCACAGATCCTTGAGAAGGCCAGGCCCCGCAAGGAGGGCAGCTCCACAATCTGCGCTGGGCTGACACACAGGGAGGCTTCCGTGCTCCTTTCTTGTGAGGATCCGGAAATCCTTGCGCAGATTTATGCGTTAGCGGAGGAGATCAAGCGGGCTTACTATGGCAACCGGATCGTGATTTTTGCGCCATTGTATTTATCCAACTACTGTATCAATGGCTGTGTCTACTGTCCTTATCATATGAAAAATAAGAATATCCCACGCAAGAAGCTGACACAGGAGGAAGTCAGGCAGGAAGTGATCGCCCTGCAGGATATGGGGCATAAGCGTCTTGCCATCGAGGCGGGAGAGGATCCGCAGAACAATCCCATAGAATACATTTTGGAGTGCATTAAGACGATTTACTCCATTCAGCATAAAAACGGGGCGATCCGCCGGGTGAATGTGAATATTGCGGCCACTACGGTGGAGGAGTACCGCATGTTAAAAGAAGCGGGGATTGGTACTTACATTTTGTTTCAGGAGACTTATCATAAGGAAAGCTATTTAAAACTGCACCCCACAGGGCCAAAACATGATTATAATTATCATACGGAAGCCATGGATCGTGCCATGGAGGGCGGCATTGACGATGTGGGGCTGGGCGTTTTGTTCGGTCTGGAATTATACAAGTATGAATTTGCAGGGCTCCTTATGCATGCAGAGCATTTGGAGGCTGTGCATGGCGTGGGGCCGCATACCGTCAGCGTACCGCGGATCAAACATGCGGATGACATTGATCCGTCTGCTTTTGATAATGGTATCAGCGATGAGATTTTTGCCAAGCTCTGTGCCTTGATCCGGATTGCAGTGCCTTACACGGGAATGATCATTTCCACCAGGGAGAGCCAGGCAGTCAGGGAAAAAGTGATCCGTCTGGGAGTATCGCAGATTTCCGGCGCTTCCCGGACTTCTGTGGGCGGTTATACGGAAGAGGAGAGGCCTACGGACACGGAACAGTTTGACGTATCGGACCAGAGGACGCTGGACGAAGTGATCAAATGGCTGATGGAACTGGGATACATCCCCTCTTTCTGCACGGCATGTTATAGGGAGGGCAGGACAGGAGACCGTTTCATGAGTCTGTGTAAGACCGGACAGATTCAGAATTGCTGTCATCCCAATGCGCTGATGACCTTGAAAGAATACCTGATGGATTATGCGTCCGAGGAGACAAAGGCGATAGGGGAGGCGCTGATTCAGGCGGAACTTTCCAATATTCCCAAGGAACAGGTAAGAAAAATCGCGCAGGAACATCTTGAGCAGATCGCGGAGGGAATCAGGGATTTTCGGTTTTAGGTGATTTTATTACAAGGGACGCTCGAATATTATTATTCTTAATGGATGCTAATTAAGGTAAGATGTGCTAGAATAGACGCAGGCTCATCAGCTTGTGTAAGGGATAAGAAAGGCTGGTCGGATATGGGAATGAATGATACGCCGTCAGGGGAACGGGTGCATATTGGATTCTTTGGCAGGCGGAACGTGGGAAAGTCCAGTTTGGTGAACCGGGTTACGGGACAGGAACTCTCCGTGGTATCCGATGTCAGGGGGACGACCACCGATCCGGTATATAAAGCAATGGAACTTTTGCCCATGGGACCGGTGATGATTATCGACACGCCCGGGTTTGACGATGAGGGCAGCCTGGGGGAACTTCGGGTACAGAAGACCAGGCAGATACTTCATAAGACGGATGTGGCGGTGCTGGTGGTGGATGCGGTGGAAGGCATTTGCCCGTGTGACAGGCAGCTGTTGGAGCTGTTTCGGGAGAAAGGGATCCCTTATATGATCGCAGTCAATAAGAGCGATCTGCTGGGAGAGGCTGACCGGTCGATAGAACCGCCGGACGAATCTCTCCGTGCGGGATGGGATCCGGTTTATGTGAGCGCTGCTAAGGGGGAGAAGATTTACGAATTGAAAGAAAGGATTGCCGCTTTGTCCACTGCGGAGGACAAGTCCCGCAGGCTGGTGGCGGATCTGATACAGCCGTTAGATATGATCGTCCTGGTGGTGCCCATTGATTCGGCGGCGCCGAAAGGCAGGTTGATCCTGCCCCAGCAACAGACTATCCGGGATATTCTGGAAGCGGGAGCCTCATCTTTGGTGGTGCGGGAGAACGAACTGGCGGATGTCTTACAGAACTTGGGGCGCAGGCCGGATATGGTCATTACAGACAGCCAGGTTTTTGAGGAAGTGGCGGAAGTGGTGCCTCTGGAGATCCCACTCACGTCTTTTTCCATTCTGATGGCGCGCTACAAGGGGTTGTTAACCGCAGCGGTGCAGGGTGTGGCTGCCATAGACAGACTGCAGGATGGAGACAGGATTCTGATTGTGGAGGGCTGTACCCATCACAGGCAGTGTGACGATATCGGTACGGTGAAGATTCCCCGTTTCCTGCAGAAATATACCGGCAGGGAATTGATCATCGAGACTTCTTCTGGTATGAGTTTTCCGGAAGATCTGTCGCCCTACGCGCTGGTTATTCATTGCGGGGGATGTATGCTCAATGAGCGGGAAGTGCGCTGGCGGATGCGCTGTGCCGGGGAGCAAGGCGTGCCGATTACGAATTATGGGATTGCCATTGCGCATATGAAGGGTATTCTTAGAAGGAGCATCGGGATCTTTCCGGGTTTGCTAAAGTTATTGAAAGAGGGAAAATAAGTGTATACATTTGAGAGCAGAGTGCGGTATAGTGAAGTGGGGGAAGATGGAAGGATGACGCTGCAGTCGCTTTTGGATTATTTTCAGGACTGTTCCACCTTCCATTCTGAGGACATAGGGCTGGGTGTGGAATATTTCAAACAGATTCATCAGGTCTGGCTTTTGTCTGCGTGGCAGATTTGTGTCAACAGATATCCGAGAGTGAGTGAGGAGATTGTGATTGGGACGGCTCCTTATGAGTTTCGTGGTTTTGTGGGGAACCGTAACTTTGAGATGAAGACGGCAGACGGGGAAGTGCTGGCCTATGCCAATTCCATCTGGAGTCTGATGGATACGGACAGGATGATGCCGACTAAACCGAATGAAAAAATGTTAGCGGGCTATGTGCTGGAAGAAAAGTATCCTATGGACTATGCGCCGCGTAAGATTGCCGTGCCGGCGGACGGTAAAGAGGAAGATCCCTTTACGGTGAAACTGCATCATCTGGACACTAATCATCATGTTAATAACGGTCAGTTCGTGCGTATGGCCATGGATTATGTGCCGGAGAAATTCGAGGTCAGGCAGCTGCGTGTGGAATACAAGGTTCAGGCAGTGCTGGGGGACATGATATATCCGGTAGTGTGCAGTATAGATAGAAAGTATGTAGTATCTTTGAACAAAGAGGATGGCAAACCATACTGTATTGTAGAGATAGCAGGATGAGTGTCAGCCGGGTCGGCGGCGGTACAGAGTCTGATCAGGACAGACGCAGATGTTGAGGAAATGAGGAGTACTATGATTCGATTAGGGGAAATACAGACATTACAGGTTGTTAAAAAAGTGGAATTTGGCGTTTATCTGGGAGATGGCGACAACAAGGAAGATAAAGTGCTTCTTCCCAGGAAACAGGTGCGGGAAGAGGTGCAGATGGGGGATGAGATTGAGGTCTTTGTCTATCGGGATTCCAAGGACAGGCTGATCGCCACCACCAATATGCCCAGATTGACTCTTGGCGGCGTAGCCAGGCTCAAAGTGGCGCAGGTGGGCAAGATAGGCGCATTTCTTGATTGGGGGCTTGAGAAAGACTTGCTTCTCCCTTTTAAGGAGCAGACCAAAAGAGTCTCTGCAGGGGAGGAATGTCTGGCGGCGCTTTATATCGATAAGAGTAACAGGCTCTGCGCCACCATGAACGTATATCCGTATCTGGATATGAACAGCCCCTATGGAAAAGATGACCGGGTAACAGGGACGGTCTATGAGATCAGCCAGAATTTTGGCGCTTTTGTGGCGGTGGATGACAGGTACTCGGCATTGATTCCCAAGCGAGAGTTGTACGGGGCGGTGGAAGTGGGTGATACTGTCAATGCGCGTGTCACGGAGGTAAAGGAGGATGGCAAGCTGAACCTCAGCATCCGGGAGAAAGCCTATCTGCAGATTGGTCAGGACGCGGAGCGGATCCTTGATATTATCGACAGTTTTGATGGGGCGCTTCCTTTTACCGATAAGGCATCGCCGGAGGTGATCCGCCGGGAGACACAGATGAGTAAGAATGAGTTTAAGCGGGCCGTGGGGCATTTGTTAAAGACGGGTAAGATTACGATAACGGAGAGAGCGATCCGGCGGAATGAGTCTGCGGAGCGTTAGAGGAGCAGGTTGAAAATAGAGATGAAGAGTAAAAAAGTAAACTGGCTGTTTCTGGTCATTATACTGGTACATATAGCGGTGGTGATGCTGCTTCATTGGGCAGGAAACAGAATTTCATTTAGCATTATCGCAAATTTCCTGTTGAGTGAAGCGATCATCATCGGTCCGGCGATTTTGTTTTTGCTGCCGATGAAAGGAAGGTTTAACGAAGCACTGGGATTTCATAAGATACGGATATCCACCTGTTTCATGATTGTTCTGTTCACGCTTTTGATCATGCCGCTTGTGACAGTGTTAAATGCGGTGTCCATGTTTTTTACGGACAATGCAGTGGCGGCCATGCAGGATGATATCGTGGGAGTACCTTTGGTGGTAATGTGGCTTTTAATAGGAGTTTATGGGCCTTTCTGCGAGGAGTTTGTATTCCGGGGTATTTTGTACAGCGGTTATAAGAGAACGGGAAAGATGATCGGGGCGGTCCTGTTATCTGCCCTGACGTTCGGACTCATGCATATGAATTTTAACCAGGCGCTCTATGCTTTTGCCATCGGCGTCCTGTTGGCCATGCTGGTGGAAGTCACAGGCAGTCTGTGGGCCTCCACGCTCTGCCATATGATTTTTAACTCCATGCAGGTTTGCCTGATGTTCTTTTCCGACTGGATGCTCGATACTTTCTATGGAGGGACCATGCCCCAGACGGAGATCAGTAACGTGGAATTGATGGCGGCCATGAGTGTTTATCTGGTGATCGCGGCGGTGACAACGCCGATTGCCATCTGTGTGCTGGCCTGGATGGCCAAGAATGAAAACCGGGTGGAGATCATCAGGGGTCTTAGTACCCGGAAAGAGGAGCAGGGGGAATATTTGATCAGTATCCCTTTGATCGTGGGAATTATGTTATGTCTGGGTTTTATCAGCATTGAGTTTATGATACGATAATGATATCTGAGACAAAAAAGAAACCGGCCGTGCCGGTTCCTTTCCTTTTGTCCTGTCAATCCGAGTCCGCGAAGCGGAACTCGCAAAGTTAATTTGCGAAGCAAATTTACTTTTTATATAAACAACCGGCAGCACCGGTTAAAGGAGGATAAACAATATGAACAATTTACCGAAAGTAAAAATTGGTATCGTAGCGGTAAGCCGCGACTGTTTCCCGGCATCTCTTGCTGTGAACAGAAGAAAAGCCTTGGTGGAAGCTTACAAGGCAAAATATGATGCAGAGGATATCTATGAGTGTCCTGTCTGCATCATCGAGAGCGAGATCGACATGGTGAATGCCTTGAAGGACATCAAAGAGCAGGGATGTAACGCGCTTTGCGTTTATCTGGGCAACTTTGGTCCTGAGATTTCAGAGACTCTGCTTGCAAAGCATTTTGAGGGTCCGAAGATGTTTGTGGCAGCAGCAGAAGAGTCCCAGAACGACCTGATCCAGGGACGCGGCGATGCTTACTGCGGTATGCTCAATGCAAGCTACAACTTAAAACTGCGCAATATTAAGGCATATATCCCGGAGTATCCGGTAGGTGATGCAGAGGATTGTGCTGATATGATCCATGAGTTTGTGCCGATCGCTCGTGCAGTGGCAGCGCTTGCTAACCTGAAGATCATTTCCTTTGGTCCGAGACCGCTCAATTTCCTGGCTTGTAATGCACCTATCAAACAGCTTTACAATCTGGGCGTAGAGATTGAGGAGAACTCCGAACTCGACCTGTTTGAAGCATTTAATAAGCATGCAGACGATCCTCGTATTCCGGATGTGGTTAAAGATATGGAAGCAGAGCTTGGCGATGGCAACAACAAGCCCAGCATTCTTCCGAAGCTTGCGCAGTATGAGCTGACACTGCTTGACTGGGTAGAAGAGCACAGAGGGTATCGTGAGTATGTGACACTTACCAGCAAATGCTGGCCTGCATTCCAGACACAGTTTGGTTTTGTTCCCTGTTTCGTGAACAGCCGTCTTGCAGGCAGAGGCATTCCGGTATCCTGTGAGGTAGATATTTATGGTACTTTAAGTGAGTTCATCGGCCAGGCAGTCAGCGATGATATCGTAACTCTGCTCGACATCAACAACTCCGTGCCGAAGGATATGTATAAAGAGTCCATCGAAGGTAAGTTTGACTATAAGTATACGGATACATTTATGGGCTTCCAC
>CAYUKT010000024.1:12656-13705 GCA_964445285.1 uncultured Bacteroides sp.
TGTGGAAATACCTGCTCCAAGAAGCTGTCCAAGTGCAGCATGGAATACCAGATGATAATGGCAAGAAGCCTTCCGGAAGACGTGACACAGGGTACACTTGAAGGCGACATCGTTCCTGGCGACATCACCTTCTATCGTCTGCAGAGCACCGCTGACAACATTCTTCGTGCTTATGTGGCAGAGGGCGAGGTACTGCCTGTAGCGACCAAGTCCTTCGGCGGTATCGGTGTGTTCGCGATTCCGGAGATGGGCAGATTCTATCGTCATGTATTGATCGAGAAGAATTATCCTCATCACGGCGCAGTGGCATTCGGTCATTTTGGTAAGGCTTTGTATGAGGTATTTAAGTATATCGGTGTGGATGTGAGCGAGATCGGTTACAATCAGCCCAAGAGCCTGCCTTATCCGACAGAAAATCCCTTCGCGTAAGAGATAAGAATTAGCACAAGGAATAAACAAAGATATAACTTACGATATAATAAAAGGAGACGGAACCGTTTGGTTCCGTCTCTTATAATACTTAATATTGTAATGTGAATTAAATCTAAGGTTCGCGAAGCGAAATCTGCGAAGTAAAGTCCACAAAACTCTGCCCTTATGTTAGAGTATCGTATCCAAAGTGGATCCGGCATTGACATTGCTGTAGCTGCCCTGATTGTTATAGGTCTTGCTGTTCAGGGATTCGCCCTGGCTTGCATAACGATAGATGCTATTGATCCTGTCGGTCATCTTTTCCCCGAAAGAGTATACGCCGGTGAACAGACTCTTGACATTGCCCATATCCGATTCCTTGAATTTGGTCTCGTCTATGGAAAGGGTCTTATCAGAATTTACCGTGACACCCATTCTGGAGAAAGCACTCTTGTTGCCATTTACAAGGCTCTTTAAGTAATTCGCCTGATTGATGACGTTGGAGTTCTTGCTGTCATTGGTATTCTTGATCAGGTTATTATAGTCTTTTACAAAAGCGGAGAAGGCATCATACACCTTGTCCTTGTTATCGTTGTTGATATCCATGGCGGACAGCTTTTCCAAAGACTTATACAGTG
>CAYUKT010000025.1:0-13689 GCA_964445285.1 uncultured Bacteroides sp.
TCATCCCGCCCTCAATATCTCGGGTGCTGTAATCAATCCAGTACTCGTAATGATGCTTATTACGTCCCTTATGATGCAGCCAGGCTGAAGAATAGCCGTTCTCTTCCCGCTCTGCAAAATTAGGGCTTCTGTCTCCCTGCCAATATCTGGCTCCCATCAGAAACTCTGTGGGACTGTATTTGGAAAGATCATGTAAGAGTCCCTGCCTGTATAGACCTACCTGAAAGCACCCCTGCATGACCAGCCATTTATGATGTGTGATCGTTTTAAAATGTTCCCATGCCTTATTCATAGCCTTCCTCATTTCTACTATAGCATTTCTTTATTCATAACATTCTTCCTGTCCTGCTTAGCCTGCTCCCGCATACCCTGGTTTTCAGTACTCTTCTTAGCAGGGCCAGGGCGTTTTACAACAGCAGCATCTGCCTGTCTGTCTACGGCAGTATAGATTGCAATCGTCCTAGGCGGAACACATATTTCATGAGAAGCTTCTTTCGCCGCAATCTCCGGCGCCTCTTTCGCCGTGATCGCCAGGGGCGACCACTGTTTGCCTTTCGGCAGTTTCGGCAGGCCCAGTTCATGGGATTCCCAATGCATATTCACAGCAATATAGAGGAATCCTTCCTCCCGTTTATCAGAGGCTTCCCCAAAATATCCACAATACATGATTCCTATCGTATGACTGGCCGGCGTAGTGTCCGGTTTCCAAGCTTCCCGCCCATGAACGGAAAAATCCGGATAACCGCAGGTAAGCGCCTTTGTTCCCCTGAGGGACGTTCTATCCTGCAGGATGGGATACGTCTTTCGCAGTGCGATCATCCGTTTCGTATATTCCAGAAGTTCCCTGCCGCCCTGGGTCATATCCCACTTGATCCAGGCAATGGCATTGTCCTGACAGTAGGGATTGTTATTACCGCCCTGAGTGTTACCAAATTCGTCACCACTAAAAAGAAGCGGCGTTCCCTGCGACACTAAGAGCAGCGTCATGGCGTTTTTCATCTGCCTGGTACGCAGTTCCACAATCGCTTTCTTGCGGCTCTTTCCCTCTACACCACAGTTCCAGCTGCAGTTATAATCTGTCCCGTCCTGATTATCCTCTCCATTTTCCTCATTGTGCTTTCGGTCATAGGAAACCATATCCGCCAGTCTGAAGCCGTCCCATTTTGCCATATAATTTACGGTACCTGCGTCCGGATTTTCCTCCCGCACATGATAGAGGAAAGTATCGATCAGGTTGTCATCTCCTTTTAGGAAACGGCGCATATCATAGAGAAAGCTGTCATTCATCCAGCCAAGACCGCTTCGTCTGCCTTCCTGGCTTCTCAGATACTGCCTGTCAGCCAATAACATGGTATCCGCCAATAAAGGTTCACTGACCAACAGTTCCAAGGGCAGTTGTGCTCCCATCACATGGAACCCGTCAACATGATATTCTAATACCCAGTATCTTAATATCTCCAGGATTTCCACCGGCGATACTTCCGGTGGAAAATAAAACTGCATGAGAACCCCGATCCCACTCCCGTGAAGCGATTTGACCATATTTTTAAATTCAATGGCCGGGGAATCCCCGGACGCATAAGCGCCCTTGGGGATATAATAAAGTCCCTTCTGATAGCCCCAATAATTCAGACGCGGCTTTCTGTCCCTGTCTGCCCCTTCGTCATCCTGTTTTGGCAGTTTCTGTTGATATGACATCACCGCCTCTTCCATCGTCTGTACCATATGGTCAGGCATCACCTCGTCAAACTCATAGGCCGGCATGAGAAGCACGGTATTGATTCCCAATTCCCGCAGATAGGGGATCTTTTCCACAATGCCATTGTAGGTGCCTTTGTGCTTCACGCCGGAAGACTGATGTTTGGTAAAACCACGCACATGCAGCGCATAAATAATGGCCTCTTTATAAGAAATACCAAGGGGTGCATCCGCCTGCCAGTCAAAAGGGCTTTCCCCTGCCTGACAACGAGGGGTAGTCTTTTTGAGCGCACCGTATCGGTAAATATTCTCCACACCTTTGCAATAGGGGTCCTGATAAATCTCCGCTCCCTGATACAAAAGATACTGGCAGCCATTGTCATGATAATCCTGCAGCAGCATGGAACAGACCGAACCAACCCTGTATTCTTCCGGAAAAGGAATCCTGATTCCTCTCGTATGCTTTTTATCATATAAAATCACACCCGCTTCACAGCGCGAACCGTCCTTGTTTCTCCGGTCACATACAGCCGAAAAACGCAAGCCTTCTTTCTGAAAGGATGCACCCAGCGGATATATCTGTGTCCTTGTCACCTGGAATGATTTTTGCATGCAAGCCTCCATTTATTTGGTCAAAGTCTCTGTCAGTATCATTATTTTACCATATAAATTTCAAATACTGTATATAAATTTATTTATTGATTGCATCTTCTTTCTGTTTTCTGTAAAATAGAGTCAACAATCACACCATTAAAGGAGGCGTCTGCATGGGTAAAAATGATAAAAAGAACACAGAAGAAGGCTTTGATGCGGAAGAAATGACCGTAGAACTGGACCTGGAGGACGGTACAAAAGTCACCTGCGCCATTGTCACGATCCTTTCCGTTGCCGGTAAGGATTATATTGCGCTTCTGCCCCTTAGCGAAGATGGTGAAAACACGGATGGGGAAGTCTGGTTTTATCACTACCACGAAAATCCAGATAATCCTAATGAGGAACCGGAACTCGGCTATATTGAGGATGATGATGAGTATGAGGCAGTGGCAGACGCCTTCGATGAATATCTGGACAATGCGGAATTTGATGAACTGGTAGACTGATCTGCCTGCCTATAATGATTTTAAAAACCGGGAGGGACCATCTTTGCCGGTTTTTCCTTTGCTGGTAAAAAGGCATAGTTTATGTCTGGCCCTGGTCATGGCCACATAGAACATCCGCCGTTCTTCCTCTATCTCCTCTTCTGTCACAGATTTGGAAGATGGGATCTGCCCCTCGTTACAGTCCGGCAGATACACCGTATCAAATTCCAATCCTTTGGCGGCATGCATGGTCATCAGGGCGATACCTTCGACCTTTTCCACCGGCTCCTGCAGCGCTTCCGTATAGTGTTCAATATAGTCATTCATATCCTCCAGCGTTGCAAACTGTCTGGAAAACGTCTCAAAATCCTCCGCGATTCGCACAAGTTCCTCCGCCCGTCTGACGCCATATTTATCTTTCAAAAAATATTCGTAGCCAATCACTTTGCGGATATAATGAATCTGCAGATGCAGTTTCTTACCGGACAGACGTTCCAGATCCCCAAACAACCGCCTCAATGTCTCCTGCACAGCTGGCATGTTATGATACCATGACAGCAGTTGTTCTCTGTCTATCTTCTCGTCCGGCATACTATCCCGTCTCAGATAGCGCAAGGGCCTGTTCATAATACGCAGGAAATGTGTTCTCAGCAATTCACCCTGTCCAAGCGCCAGATAGGCTCTGATGTCCTGAATCACAAAATGAGCAAACCGATTTTTCCGCTTTTCTCTCATCACATAAGGTATCCCTGTACTATAGAGAACCTGTGCCCAGAGTCCGCAGGCAAAATTTGTCCGACAGATCATGGCGCAATGTGTCAGTGTGCCGTTCATCTGTTCCGCTTTCAACCTTTCTGTCATTATTCTTTGTAATTCCTCTTCATTTTCACAGGCGCACAGTTCCACGCCCTCTCCCTGGCGGTGAGCCGACCGGATTTTTTTGGGAAGACGTTTCTTGTTCCCTGCGATCACACATCCTGCCGCCCTCACGATCTCTTCATGACATCGATAATTGATGTCAAGCGGAATCTGTACTGCTTCCTGATAGTCTGTCAAAAACTGCATCATACTACCCGGACTGGCACCCCGGAATCCATAGATTGACTGATCATCATCTCCCACAATAAAAAGATTATCCTCCGGCGCCGCAAGGAGCCTTACAATCTCATACTGCACCGGAGAGATATCCTGAAACTCATCCACCAAGATATAACGAAACTGTGCCTGCCATCTGGCCAGCAAGGCGCTATCTTCCTGAAACAGCTTAAGGCACTGCCGTATCAGGTCGTCAAAGTCAAACTGCTGGAACTCCTGCAGGTAACTCTGATATTCTGTTAACAGGATCTCAAAGTCCTCCGGCTTCATTTTTTGAATCTGTATGCTTTCCCTCTTAATCCCCTGCCTATGGCTGCTGATGGCGCCGAGAATCTCTTCGATATCTTCTTCCTGCAGATAGAGAAACTGCCTGTGCATATGTATGATCTGTTTGATCAGTTTCCTTCTCTCAGATTCTGTGATAATGGTATAGCCGCGATACTGCGCTGACTGTTTCAGAATGTGATAGAATACCGCATGAAAGGTGCCGAACCAGACCGGCGGCCTCTCCCCTTCCATGAGGGTAAAAAATCGCTGCTGCATCTCCAGAGCGGCAGCTTTCGTGAAGGTGATCACCAGGATGTGGGCTGGCTCTATGCCTTCTTCCATAATAAGATGTCGGATGCGGTTTACGGTGACAAAGGTCTTGCCGCTGCCGGGCCCGGCTATAATCTGCGCCGGGCCGGCAGTGTGGGTAATGGCCTTCTTTTGATTAGGCGTGCATGTCACTGCAGGCATCTGTCAGTTTCTCAATGCCTCTGCGGATTCTCGCAAGAGACTCTTCCTTTCCCAGAATCTCCATAAGTTCCGTAGCACCGCCCGGCGTCATCTGTTTGCCGGACACAGCCGTCCTCACAGGCCACATCACATAACCGTTCTTACATCCTTTTTGCTCCACATAAGAAGAAAGCAACGCATAGAGGGCGTCATTGCTGTAATCTTCCTGTGCTTCCAGAAGCGGCAGAACCTCTTTTAAAACTTCCAGGGAAGTCTCCTGATTCGTCTTCATCTTCTTATGGGTATACATTGCCACATCATAATCCGGCAGTTCATCAAAGAAATCCACATGCTCTTTGATATCCGGAAAAATCTCGATCCTGGTCTTGACCATGGCCGCAATCTTTTCAGGTCCAGATCCTTCGTGACAGCCTCTTTCAGATAAGGCTCGGCCATCCCATAGAACCGGTCAAAATCCATGGCTTTCATATACTCGCCGTTCATCCATTTCAACTTGGTATAATCAAATACCGCCGGGGATTTGGACAGATGATGATAATCAAACTTGCCCACCAGTTCCTCCAGGGTGAAGATTTCATTATTATCCTCCGGACTCCACCCCAAAAGCGCCACAAAGTTAACGATCGCCTCCGACAAGAATCCCTGCTCAATCAAATCCTCATAAGAGGAATGTCCACAGCGTTTGGAGAGCTTCTGATGTTCCTCGTCCGTGATCAGCGGACAATGCACATATTCCGGCACCTTCCAACCGAAAGCATCATACAGGCGGTTATACTTCGGCGAAGAGGACAGATACTCGTTTCCCCTCACCACATGGGTGATCCCCATCAGATGATCATCCACCACATTGGCAAAATTATAGGTCGGGTAGCCATCGGACTTTATCAGGATCATGTCGTCCAGCTCCGCATTGTCTACCGTGATATCCCCATAAATATCGTCATGGAAAGTGGTCGTACCTTCTGTCGGATTATTCTGCCTGATGACATAAGGCTTCCCAGCCGCCAGATTGTCCTCCACCTCTTCTTTGGTCAGATGCAGGCAGTGCTTGTCATAGATATTAATTTCCTTGCCGGCCACCGTCCTAGTAAGGGAAGCCAGACGTTCCTTATCACAAAAGCAATAATAAGCTTCTCCCTTCTCCACCAGTTCTTTGGCATATTGCAGGTAAATCCCCTGTTTCTGCCTTTCACTCTGCACATAGGGCCCGACACCACCGTCTTTATCGGGGCCCTCATCATGGAGCAGGCCTGTATGTTCCAAGGTGCGGTAGATAATGTCCACCGCGCCTTCCACATAACGTTCCTGATCCGTATCTTCTATCCGCAGGATAAAGTCCCCGCCTTCATGTTTTGCTATCAGATAAGCGTACAGCGCCGTCCGCAGATTCCCCACATGCATTCTGCCGGTGGGACTGGGCGCATACCGCGTTCTTATTTTTTCCATGGTCCTGATTTCCCTTCTGTCTATTTTTGATCTGGTATCTTCTGGGGTGCAGCCGCCTTGAACGCACTCACCGCCTTAGCTGCCGCAGGCACCGCAATATTGGTTCCCGCACCTGCCACACAGCCGCCGGGACACGCCATGCCCTCTATCAAGCAGCCGTTCTTCTTACCAGCCTTCGCCAACATCAGCATCTTCTTACATTCTGAAAGACTCTCCGCATGTTCGATATGGACTTCCACATCCGGATAGTATTCCCGCACACATTCCTCAATGGCACTGGCCACACCGCCTGCCACGCCATACCCTCGTCCCGCACCGGTAGCGCCTTTCATCTCGTCCAAGGCTTGAATCTCTTTCAGGAAAATCCCCTTGGCCTCAAAAATTCCTGTCAATTCCTCAAAAGTAATGACAAAATCCACATCGGAGCGGATGGTCCTTCTGGACGCTTCCAATTTCTTGGATGCACAAGGACCGATAAATACCACCTTGGCATCCGGATGCTCTTTTTTGATCACCCTGGCAGTCGCCACCATGGGCGTCAGCGCATTGGAAATCTTGTCGATAGTTTCCGGAAAGAACTTCTTAGCCAGCACCGACCAGGAAGGACAGCAGGATGTCAAACTGAACGGCAGATTGCCTGTCGCCACTTCCTTCGCATAATGCTCTGCCTCCACTATGGCGCCCATGTCCGCACCAATGGCAGTCTCATATACATCATAGAACCCCAGCTCTTTTAAGGCTGTCTTTAACATATCCGGCGTCACATCCGGCCCAAACTGCCCGGCAAAAGCCGGCGCCACTTGGGCAATGATCTTACCACCCGCCTGCAAAGCCCGGATCAGCTGGAATATCTGGGATTTATCCGCAATCGCACCAAACGGGCAATTCACCATACACTGCCCGCAGGACACACACAGATCATTATCGATCACTGCCCGCCCTTTGGCATCATTCTTGATCGCATTGACACCGCAGGCGCCCGCACAGGGCCTTACCTGATGGGAAATGGCATCATAAGGACAGATAGCCTTACATTTACCGCATCTGATACATTTCTCCTGATCGATCACGGACTTGCCGTTCTTCATGGAAATCGCGCCTCTGGGACACACTTCCCGGCAGGGATGGGCTACACAGCCCATACAATGATCTGTCACATAATACATGTTCTCCGGACAGGCATTACACGCGGAAGGAATCACCTGCATGAGCGGCGGCTCATAATATTTCTCAGAGATATTACTCTCCTCAAGCCCCTGTGTCAAATGCACCGGCTGATTTTCCGGCCGCAGGGAAAGTCCCATGGCCAGACGGATCCGTTCTCTCACAATCGCCCGTTCTCTATAGATACTCTCATACTCCGACTCATCATAATCTACAATCTTATAAGGAAGCGCCTCAATATCATCCTTTAAGTTATCAGAATGATAAGCCAGATTGGCCACTTCCTTAAAAATACGTCTTCTGTTCTTGCGAACCTGCGTATCAATTCCTCTCATGTCAGCCCTCCACCTCAAAAAGGTTGTTAATATTTTCACAAACTTTTTGTATGACTTCCCTTTAAAATACATATTTATTCTTGCACAAACTCAGGCGGAAGTCAATATCTTGTGCCAATTACAACCGCCTGTCAGGTCTGTGCACGGCAAAACACAGCGAAGAATTTGATACCTGCAGATCCTATCGTTTTCTTCTGCGGAGCCAGATTACAATACCGATCGTCAACAAGGTAAGGGGCAAAACAATGACGCACACAATCGCAGACACCAAAACCATCTGTGCAGAAAATACCAGCGGATTCATGGCGAAACTCTTGACCGGAATCCCCACCGTACTCTCATGCCCCGCCAGGCCGCTGATCATGCTGATAAACAGCTTCACATTATTGCCTGGCGCCATTCTATCCGCCACCTCGGTAAACAGATTTTCGCTGGATACAAAAAAGGCCTGGGACAGTTCTCCGTTCTCCGTTTCCTTTTCCGCTTTCAGACTGACCGCAAACGGCCCATCTATATCCCCTTCCTGCCTGCTGTAATCTTCTCCGTTTGAAACACCAATCTTGCTGTAGGAATCCATACTGGTGGTAAGAAGCGGCGTATAGTAAACGCCATCCGCCATATCATCATAGGCCAATCCCCTGGAAAAAGGTGCAAAGACAGCACCATTTATCACCTGTTGCGTAATCTCATCACTCTCAATTACAGGAAACAGATAATAAGGATTCTGAGAATAACGTTCCCTGTCCATCTCCACAATCACACCGTCCACTACCGATACGCCGTAATAGTCCAGAATCCGATCAAAATTCGTCATTTCTACATCCACAATCGTAGGAATCAAAAGGGCATTGCCGCCCCCTTCCAGATAAGAGATGACCTTATCCGCATCTTCACTGGAAAAATCACTTGTGGGGGCATTGATGATAATCCCCTGTGCATCCTCCGGTATCTCCTCTACGGCATACAGTGCCAGTTCTTCATAATCCACATTTTCCTTCCTGATGGCGCTTAAAAAGCTCTCCTCAAAATCCAGTTCCCCATGTCCGGTCACAATATAAAATTTAGGAATATCCTCTATGGCGACATAGGCCATCGCGGAAACGATCTGTCCCTCCCCATCATAACCATTGGCCTCGTAACTATAAGTATTATAATTCATCTCGTAAGTATAAATATTATTGTAATCCACCACCCTGCTCTTATTGCCGCACACTACGATCAAACTGTTGCCGGATGGCTCCGTCTCCGTATAATTATAATAAAATTTTGGATTGACCATGGGATTGACATACTCCACCTTCACATGCTTTGACAATTCTTCCATCCGGGAAAGGGTTTTGTCCAAATCTTCATTCTTACCGTTCTCATCTGCCAGCACATAAATCGTCACATCCTCCGTAAGCCCCCGGATAAACTCCTTTGTCTCATCCGTCAGGGTATAGAGATTGTTCATGGTCACGTCAAGGGAAGTATAACGATCCGGCACATAATTGAGAAGAACATTGACCGCAACAGTCAAACCAATCATAACCACCATTCCCGTCACACTGTAAGCGCCCAGCCTGATTCCCCTGCCGGAGACACTGTATCTTCTCTTCTGAATCATCTGCGTAGTGCAAAAAAGAGCCAGCGCTATGGCCGTCAGATAATAGACCACGGACTCCAGTTCCAGATAACCGCCGGAAAGGATGTCAAACCGCCTCACCATATCGAAACAGTTCAAGATTACGACCAGCACCTTCGAAAAACCCGTGGTGCCAAACCCCGATATAATATTACAGACAGCACCCATAATAAATCCCAGAAAAAGCACCACAAAGGACAGTACCGCCGCAATCACCACGCTCTCTGTCAGAGAAGACAGAAAAAGCCCTATCGCCAGTCCCAGACAGCCATATAAGAAAAAGCCCAGCAAAGATGAATAGGAAACACCTACCTGAAACTCACCGGCCTGCATGAGAAAAAGCGGTGCGATCCCTGCAATCAATGTGGGGATCCCTATTACCGTCACCATCGCCAAATACTTTCCAAGCACCATCTTTCCCACAGATACTGGCGCCGTCAAAAGCAGCTGATCCGTCTTATTCCTGCGCTCCTCAGAAAGACTGCGCATGGTCAGGATTGGAATCGTCATATTAAATACGAGTACCACACTCTGCAGCACATAGGAAATGGTAGGATACCCCAGCATCATATTATAGACCACAAAATAGATTCCCATCACAAAGAGATTGACTGCCACAAACAGCCAGCCCATCACCGAGGTAAAAAATGCCCTCAACTCCCTCTTATAAATCGCTGTCATCGTCAGTCACCTCCCCTTCTTTTTCCTCATCATCTGCAAATATCTCCGCATCAGACGTTTCCTCGTCCAATTCTTCCCGTTCCTCATCAGCCGCTTCCTGCTCTTCCTCATCAGGCATTTCTTCCGCCCCAGTCAGTTCCAGAAATATATCCTCAAGAGACTTTTCCGACCGGTTCATGGACAGAATCGGCAGACCGGCAGAGGCGAGTGCCACGGATAATTCTTTCCTAATGTCAACATTTTCCCCGGCTGTGATGTGGAGTACAAGGCTTCCCGCCTCTTCACCGGAATCCATCGTAAAACTCTCCACCTCTTTCATGTTGGAAAGCACTGCCTGTACCTGCACTTCTTCTCCAAGCACAGTCACCTCCACTTCCGTCTTGACCTGCATCATTTCTTCCAACTCCTGCGGAGAACCGCTGGCCACAAGTCTGCCATGGGAAATGATCATGATATGATCGCACACGGCGCTGATCTCCGAGAGAATATGGGAACTTAAAATCACCGTATGCTTTCCGGCCAGTCCCCGAATCAGATTCCGGATCTCAATAATCTGTTTTGGATCAAGACCTACCATGGGCTCATCTAAAATCAACACCTTGGGATCATGCAGCAATGCCTGGGCAAATCCGACCCGCTGTTTATACCCTTTGGAAAGATTACAGATCAGACGCTCCTCCACCTCCTGCAGCCCTGTCTTTTCCATAATAGCTCTCACATGTTCCTTTCTCTCCTTCTTGGGAACACCCTTTAACTGCGCCGCAAACATGAGATACTCCCATACCGTCATACCTGTATAAAGCGGCGGCACTTCCGGCAGATAACCGATGCATGCTTTCGCTGCAAGCGGCTCCTGTAAAATGTCATGCCCGTCAATCTTCACCGTTCCACTGCTCGCGGCAATGTATCCTGTCATCACATTCATGGTCGTGGATTTTCCTGCCCCGTTTGGCCCCACAAAGCCATATATCTTACCCGATTCCACGTGGAAGGACAATGAATCTACCGCCACGTGATCTCCATACCGTTTGACTAAATTCTCTACCCGTATCAAAATGAGATCCTCCCTTCTGCATAACACTCTTATAAATGTACTGGAAAAATGTGTCTCTATTCGTATCAAATTGTGAATATTCTGTGTCCAGCCAGTTTTTCGCAAACACGTAACGATAATTATATCATATTATACTACTAAAAAGCACTTGTAAAGTTGGAAAGGATACTATGAAAGATTATATGTACCAGGAAAATATTGATGATTTTCCTCTTGCCATGGCTTATGTCCCCTGGCAGCACTTTAAAGGGATCTGTGAGAATCTGGAAGAAGGTTACCACAATGGCACCATCTTCCCCGAACTTGATAAACCATTTACAGGAAGGAGATGCTGTAAATGATGAATATGCAATTTGCCAACGAACAGGAAAAACTCCTTCATGATATCGGCGTCTTATCTTTTGTTGTCACTGAATTATCTCTTTATCTGGATACCCATCCCACTGACAGAAACGCTCTGGAATATTTCAGACACTATAACCGCATGGCGAACCAGGCCAGACAGGAATATTCTGCCAAATACACACCTCTGACCATCTCCTGCGTGGATGCATCGGATTGTAACAACTGGCAATGGGCTTTGACTCCCATGCCCTGGGAAGGAGGATGTAATTAATGTGGAATTATGAGAAAAGATTAGAGTTCCCGGTCAACATCAAAGAATCTAACGCAGATATCGCGCAGGTCATCATCAGCCAGTATGGCGGGCCTGACGGCGAGATGGGCGCTTCCATGCGCTATCTCTCCCAGCGCTATGCGGCGCCTTATCGTGAAGTGGCAGGTATATTGACCGATATCGGTACAGAAGAACTGGCACATCTGGAAATGGTTGCCACTATCGTTCATCAGCTTACCAAGGATTTGTCCATGGAACAGATCGAAGCCAGCGGATTCCGTAACTATTACGTGGATCACACTGTTGGTATCTGGCCTCAGGCCGCAGGCGGTGTTCCCTTCAATGCCTGCGAATTCCAGTCTAAAGGCGATATCATCACAGATCTGACCGAAGATATGGCTGCAGATGGTACACTATTATATTAACCATCTAACTTTAGAACTTCCAATGAATCCGAATGGGCGGAAGATCTGTTTTATGTATCTTATGGTCATTTCGTCCAATCTCTATATAATCAATCAGCGTATCTATGATCGTCCGGTCAAGTTGCTCTATATTTCGATATTTACTAAATATCTCTTCCAGAGAGCGTTCATGTGTCTCTTCCTGCTTCAGATTCACCAGTGCTTCATTACTTAATTCAACTTTACTCCTGCAAAGCCGTATCTCTGTTTGAAAAGAATCTCGAAAAGATAGAAATTCCTGTTCAGTGATGATTCCTTTTGCCTTATCAACATAAGAATTTCTAATGGCTTTCTCCAAGTCTTCCGCCTTTTTTTGATAATCAGATATCTCTTTTTGAAGCTTTTTTTTCTCCGACTCATTTTTCTCTCTGATCAACAGATTCTTCTCTGCTTCTGTTTCATCAAAGAACTGTTCAATGATATTATTTAGTTCAGCCAACACAGCCTTTTCCAGAAATCGCTGTGCGATAGTTCCTCCCGGGCAACGGCAACTAGATCCCAAGGCTCGTCTGGTTGGACAACGTAGATAATATAAGCCTTTACTTTTTTGAGATGCCATTGTATAGCCACAGTACATGCATTTTGTCTTACGTGCCCATAAACCTATTTCTCCACTACACATCGGTTTGGCTCGTTCATCGAGCATAGCCTGTACTTTGTCCCATAATTCCCTGTCTATGATAGCTTCATGTGTATTTTCAACAATGATCCATTGCTCTTTAGGCACCGGTTTGCTATGCTTTGATTTGTAGCTCGGATTTCTATATTTTCCCTGCACCATGTTACCTATATACATCTCATTGCGGAGCATATCAGAAATCGCAAAGTATTTCCAGTAAGAGCCATATTGATTACTGCCTTTATATCGCAGACCATGTATCCGCTTATACTCTGTCGGATTTGGTATTCCTCTTTCATTTAAATATTTTGCAATACTGGTCCTTCCCATACCGGAAGCATACAGATTAAAGACCAATCTAACAACCTCCGCTGCTTCTTCATCAATAATGAGATGTCCCTTTTGCTCTGGATCTTTTTTGTATCCATACAGAGCAAAAGCCCCTATATGCATCCCCTTTTGACGGTGATCAGTAAGAACAGTCCTGATATTATCAGACAGATCCTCCAGATACCACTCATTGACCAGACCATTAATCTGCCTCGCCTTTTTGTTTCCAGGAAGAGCAGTATCTGCATTGTCAGCATACCCGACAAACCGGATTCCCCATTCGACAAACTGTCCATGGATGATTTTTTCGACCAATTCAAGTTCCCTGGTAAATCTCGCTTGTGACTTACATAGAACAATATTGAATTTCCTCGCTTCTGCATCCTTCATAAGCTGCTTAAATGCCGGTCTATCCCGGTCAGATCCTCTATAATCATCATCTGAATAAATGTTGTAAATTTCCCACCCCTGACTTATCGCATAGCTGATCAGCATGCTTTTTTGATTTTGAATACTCTGACTTTCATCATATTCGTTGAGCTTGTCTCTGTCTTCTTCAGATAATCGATTATAAATTCCCACGATGTTTTTCGGCATATTTTTTATAATTATTTTTTCCATCGTTATCATACCCTATAAGACAAACCAATATCTATATATTATTATACCTTGAAAAGGTTTGTCTGCCCATTGTTTTTCTTTGTTACATCATTTTCTTTTTCACAGATTATCTGTGTCCACAACCT
>CAYUKT010000026.1:0-2645 GCA_964445285.1 uncultured Bacteroides sp.
GTACCGAGAAGTCTTCCCTTTTTACTTCCCTGTCTGGATCCATCAACTGTAAACGCAATATGATACCATACACCTGGTTCCATGGTATTGGGCACGGACTGGCCTGGCCTGATCTCAAAGGATTCATCCATTTGCACTCTCTCAGAGCTGATGATCGGCGCTATGGATTCACCATCCGTTTTTTGTCCCAGCCACAATCTTACCCGCTTATTTGGATCAAACAAATCATGTCCGATATGAATAAAGGGAGACCAGTCGCACAATTCATCCGCTTTCATCCAAAAAGCGATCGTATAGGAATCTCCCACGCTTTCCACATCGCTCAGCCTGATTCCATATGTTCCGTCCAGATACACGGCATTATCATCTATCCCGCGTACATACTGCGGTTCAATATCGTCTGTCTCCTCCGGTTCTGTTTCAGGAGCATTTCTTACTACTACTCTGGCGTTACCCAGTGTATCATCAAAAGAGTAAGAATAGACTGCCTTAGGAATATTCTCCAAGATCGTATCGCCGACCACTTCATTGGTCTTAGACACAACACCTTCTTCCTCAGCAGGTTCTTCCTGCTCTGCCTCCTGGCCTGTGTCCTGTGGCTCTTCTCCTTCTTCGGAATCTTCCTCTGTCTGTGCTGCTCCTTCAACGTTTTCAGAATCCTCAATCCGATCCTTTTCCGAGCTGTCACCGCCTTTTAAAACCTTAAAGTAATAAATCCCCATAGCTGCTGCCACTAGAACGAGCAAAGCTAACACTATGCACAAGATAATAGTTAATTTCCTGTTTTTGCGTTCCTCGTCCCTTGTATCCCTGGCCATCGTTATATTGGAAGGCAGATTTGTTGCAGGCATCTGGTTTAATCCCTGTACCGGCTGTACATTCTGCGGTACCACCGGCATCTGCTGAACCTGTTCTGCTTTCTGCTTCGGCGGTTTTTCCTGTTTGGGAGGCTTCGGCTGTTTAGGTGGTTTCGGCGGCTTTGGCGCTTTCGGCGGTTTCATCTGCTTCGGCGGCTTTGCCGGACGAGCCTGTCCGCCAGACGATGCCCCTACCGCCGGGACCGGATTACCGCATCCGCCGCAAAATTTAGCTCCCTCCGGAATCTGTTTCCCACACTTCGGACAAAACATATTATCTTCCTCCATTCTGTGTGTTTTCTAATCTCAATACAGCCAATAGTTGAGCAGTCCGTCATAATCTTCCAGATCATCTACCAGATCATCAAAGTCATCTTCATCCGCACTGCCAAGATCAAATTCTTCGCCGCTGTATTTTTGTATATCCACAGACTTCTTGGCATATACCGTAAATTGAAGATCCTCATCCTCTACCATGGAATCCCCGTCAATCTCAAGTTCTTCCAGTACAAAAGAAAACTCCGAGCCGGAACACTTGTAAATACCCTCTATGAGACACTCTGTCCAGCCATCGTCATATTCCAATGAGATTTCCCCTGATTTAGTATCGTAAGTAATCGTGGCTTCCGCGTCCGCATCTGATTCGATGCTGATGGTTTCCACACTGCCCTTTTTCCGGCTGCTTATCTCCATCTCACCATAAGTATCCCCATCATATTCCAGTGAGATCACCATATTCTGCATCCTGTAATCCCCGCCCTGGAATTCAATGACCCATGCTTCATCTCCATAATCATTTACCTCAAAGATTATCGCCGCCAGTTTTTTCTTATACAGATAAAAAGTGATATCTGCATCAAAGTCATCGTCTTTTATCTCATCAATCAGATCATCCAACGTATCTGCAAAGTCATCCGCCTGATCCTTGGGCATCCTTTCGGTCATAATCTCCCCGGCATATTCCACGAAATTTGCAATATTCTTCTCGTTAATCCTGACCTTATAACCCTCGCACTCCCTGTCTTTGCCGTCAACCTCAAATTCTTTTGCCTTCGCATCCTTGAATTCCAGTTCTTCACTCTCCTTCATCAATGCACTCATCAGCTCCTTTTGCAATTCTTTGGTGCTGACTTTATCCGAGGTAATATTCTCCAGCATAGTGTTTAACTGTTCCAGATCTTTTTTTCTCATCTGCTCGCACAGATAGCCGTCATTATCTCTCTTGGGATCATACGTAAACAAGTGATCCCAGTCTAAAATTTCCGCTTTGAACACCCCGGAATGCACACCGCAAAGCAGACCAAGCTCATCCCCATCTATATCCATTGTCAGATATATCTGTTTATCACTTATCGTGTTTCTGAACTCTCCGTTGACTGTATCCCCGTCAACTTCCATATTAAGCCCTAACGTAAAGCTGTCTCCCGAAAGAATTTCCCCTGCCTTCTTGAGGTCACTGACAACTTCCGGCGTATCCTTCATCGTTGCCGCAATAGCCTGAAGCACTTTCCCTTTAGGACCCAGGGCCAGACGGCTCACGGCAAGTACAACTACAGCCAGGACAAGCACTGCCGCCGCCACACAGATACCAATGATCAAGCCCTTCTTTTTCTTCGGTTTCGCACCTGTCGGCGGCTGATTCATCTGCATTCCCTGACCAACCGCACCAACACTGTATACTGTGCCGTCAAGAGGCATTCCGCATTGTTTGCAGTACGTATCCGCCATATTGTTTTCAATACCGCAATTAGGACAGAATTTTTTCGGCATTCCTTCTGCCTGTCCTGA
>CAYUKT010000026.1:2745-13681 GCA_964445285.1 uncultured Bacteroides sp.
TTTCAATACCGCAATTAGGACAGAATTTTTTCGGCATTCCTTCTGCCTGTCCTGATACTTCCGGATTTGGCGTTCCTTCCGCCTGTCCTGACACTTCCGGATTCGGCGTTCCCTCCGCCTGCTCTGGCATCCCTGCATTCTGCGCTGCCTCTAATGTCTCTGGTCTTTGCGCATTATCATCGGCCAATCTGTTGCCACAATTAGGGCAAAACGCTTCTCCTCCCGGTACTTCTGTTCCACACTGATCACAAAACATCTCTCTTCCTCCTCATCTGTACTTTTTACCAACAGTTTCTTACGATCCTGCTTTGGCGTGTTTCTCACCATCTGCAAAATACTGGTCTAATCCGTCCGCAATGCCACGCACAATTTTCCACTGATAATCCTCTTTCTGCATAGCGAGATCTTCTTCTTCATTGGTCATATAACCCATCTCTATGATGGTGACAGGAACTTGACACCAGTTAATACCACTCATGGTATCCGTCTCCCACACCCTCTCTTTCACAGCACCAGTCTCCCTGGTCATGGCATCCAAAATATTCTCTGACAGCCTCTTGCTGTCCTCATAAATCTCCCCGCAATAGGGATTTTCCGCCGTGGGACAAATGGTCATCATTCCATGCACCGATGTGTCTTCGGAACCGTTCGCATGGATACGTAAAAAAGCATCTGCCTTGGCCTCATTGGCAATCTGAGCCCGTTCGCTGTTGCTGATGTTCACATCATTTTCCCGGCGGACCATAATGACCTCATATCCTCTCTCCTGCAGCTCCTGCTCTAGTTTCAAAGACACTGCCAGCGTCAGTTCATATTCATTCATACCGCTGGCCGGACCATAAGTCCCCGAAGCCACTTTGGCCTTCATTTCATCAGAACCGGGAGCCACCGGTTCTTTCTCTCGATTTCCCTTCTGCTGATGTCCTGCGTCAATGACAATACAGCGCCCGGAACTCTGCTCATCATCACTCCCCTCAGACTCTGCCTCCACCGCGGTCTCCACCATAACGACCCTGGCATAATCCCGATTAATAAAGGCCTCCTGCCCCATATACTCAATCTGATACCACTCATCATTCTGACCGATCAGGCTAAAGCAGTCCTCCCGGTACGCCTTACCGATCACCGAAGATTCTTCTCCTGTGGAAGGATAATCCCGCACATTCACCTCATCTGCCGTCACCAGTACCTGCTCCGTATATACGACTGTTCCCTGTCCATCTGTCATGCCGGTCTCCACATCGCTGCTGTCATCCTGCGGCAGATTTTCTTTGTCAACTTCTTCTTTTCTGTCTTCCACATCCTCCGACACTTCATCCTCTGTCGGCTCATCCGCCACTTTGCTGTCGATCGCACAACCTGTCAGCATACAGAGCATCACAGCTGTCAGCACATAATAACCTATTCTTTTCATAATTCCTAATATTCTATATCCTCCTGATCAATGACTTCCTGCACCAGCCTCCTATTCTCCCGCAGAATATCTGTTTCACGATAAGTCTGCATCTGGGCCAGCGCATTTTTAAGCACCGCCTTGCTCAGGGCAAGGTCATAATCCGACAGCAATGTGTCCGATGCATTGGGATAGATATCGCTGTTATCCATGATAAACTGCTCATAATTACGGATAAATTCTACATTCTCAATTTCCAGCTTCGACAACGGACTGGGTGAAATTTTGTCAAAGTCATCCGGTGAATATTTGGCTGGAAGGTTCAGATACCACTCTTTGGAATAAAACCATTGATTCAGCGCCGTATCCCTGAACTGCCTGCCATGCCTTGCAAAAATCTCGTTTCTGGCAATCCGAAGCTGTGCCAGGCTTAAGCCGTTTAAGTCTGCCTCTGTTACTTCCTGCTGGCTGGAAAATTCCAGCATATAGTCCATATCCATGTAATCCGCCGCAAAAGCGCCGCTGATATCAGACTGGGGCACATATTCTTTGGTATAGGTGCCGTAGAATTCCGTGGTCTCTGAGGTTTCCAGCACAATATCCCTGAATTGATCCTGATGCTGTGTATCCGTAGAAGTATACTTGAACACATAGTAATCCTGCTGTTCTTCATAGATCGTCAGATAGATATCCGTCAGAATATCTTCCAGATCCGTCACATTCGCCGAATAATACTCCCCGGAACACTGTGCCGCCAGCGATCTGAGCGCATCCGCATCATACTCTTCACCGATACCAATGATAAAAACAGGTATACTGGTATTCTGGGACATAGTAACCACATCCTCGAAGGTATAGCTGCTGGCATTTTCCATACCGTCCGTAAAACCGATCACACATTTGACACCGGATTCATAATATGTCTGATACAGGCCGGCATACAAGGCGTCATACAGTGCTGTGCTGCCCCAGGGATCAATATTGTCAATGGCTGCCGTCAGCAGTTCTTCCTGTCTTGTAAACTCCTGCCCCAGATACACATAATCATCAAAGGAAATAATCTCAACCTGATCGCCCTGATCCAACTGCATTTTGGAGATCAATGCCTTGGCGGCATTCTTAGCCTGATCCATCTTATTCCAGTCAATCATACTACCGCTGGCATCCAGCACCAGATTGACACTGATCGTATCTTCGTTGAGCACCTTATAAACTTCATTGATGGTGACGTCCATGACATTCCCACCCTCACCGATTTCCTGTATCGTGAAATCAGAAGCATCAAGTCCATCCACCACATTGTTGTTCTCATCAACGATACTCGCGTAGAATGTCACCTCCGGAAAGTTGGAATTATCCACCTGACGGATATTTAAGTTGATCGGCTGGCGCTCCTCTATGGGAATGATCTCCTTTTCTTCCTCCCCATCCTGCGTCTCTTCCCCGTCCTGGTTCCCGTCTTCTTCATCGTCATCACCAGCTTTCCCGACATACTCCCTGTCATCCTCATCATCGCCCGAACCGGAGAAATCCTTTCCGGATTGATAACTGCCCAGAAAATAGTAGGCGCCGCCGCCAAGCCCGGCAAGCAGTAAAACCAATAAAATAATCAAGATAGCTGTCAAGCCTTTCCCACCACCACGTTTCTTGGGTTCTTGCGGCACAGCTTCTGCCGGCTGTCCAAATCCGGCCGGCTGTATCGGTGGAAATATCGGTTTCTCTGCCTCTGGCGGGACAGCCTGTGGGGATTCCCCACTCTGTTGTACGGGTGCACCGCACTTGGAACAGAACTTCACACCGTCACCAAGCTTGGCCCCACATTTCATACAAAACATTTGTTACGCTCCTTTAAAATATAATCCCTGTTACATCCGAGTCAATATTTTGAACCTTTTTACCATTAAATACATTCAGGTCACCGCGGAATTTTTTAAAGTTATAATCCGTCAAAAAAACCACCTTATCGGAATCAAACATCCCATAGCCTCCAGCATTGGACACATCATCTGCAATCTCTGTGTCCTTACCATTCTGGTAAAGATGCAGCGTGCCTTCTTTTCTATCCTTATCCATATCTGTCAGATAAAGAATCGCTTCATTTTCCCATACTATCCACGCACCGACTTCTTCCGCTATTAGAGTGTCTGCATAATATAATTCATCATCCTCATTGATATAGCAGATTTCATCCATACCCCAGGAGACCATCTGTGCAAGCTCATCTGTGATCAACTCCAAAGATGCGTCCTTACGGCCATAGGCAAGGCTGTATAATTTGTTCTCTTCGTTACCGAACTCACTTATATAAAGGATTTGTTTCTCTTCATTAGCCCAAGCGTTGAGATATGGGCTATATTCATCGTCAGGCTCATAATCCCCTATCTCATGAAGTTCACCATTCTCTATGTATAAGAGCTGTCTTCCTTCGCCCAACCGTTTCTCAACTTTCTGCTGCACTTCATAATAATCAATGTAGCCATCCTGTATAAAACCAGATAATTTTGATTTCTCAATCTTTTCCATATCTATATTGTATACATACATTAGTGCAGTATCTGCTGCTGCGCTTCCGTATGCATTCTCTCCCTGCTTCTGCAGGACAGTCATCACCTTATTGCTTTCTCCTGCAGTATCCTGATAGTAATAAATCTCACATTCCTCCATGCCCAACAGACTGCTTTCCAGACTGCTCCGCAGGTAATCCCTGTCCTGTTTCTGCTGATATTTCTCCTGTTCTTCATAGTAACTGTCATCAACTTCCACGCTCTTCTGCTTCCCCCAGAAGCTGTCCTTATAAGTCACCTTCTGATAGTCTTCAATGCGCGGCTCTGCCATCTGCTGATCCTGCACAAGACAATCATCATCAATCAGATCATAATAACTTAAATTCGTCTGGTCTCCGGCTTTCAAATAATACAGTTCCAGACTTCCATTTATATCATAAGTGTATGCCTCGTACACATCCGATGCTATCTTTTCTTTTTCTTCCATACCCTTCATAACATACAGCTTATCCTCTTTCTGATACACAATCTTACCAAAATCATCGGATACTGCATATATTTGATATACATCAGAGTCTAACTTCATTTTATCGGACTTCAAATCTGTATCCTGTACATACAGTCTGTTATCATCATCTCGCCACATAATATATTTCCCGTCAGCGGAAACCCGCATATACCATGCATTTGACGCAATTTTTTCTGATTCCCCTTTACGATACAGATACAGTTTTCGATCCGCATTGTCCTTCACATAAACCAGCGTGTCATTATCGATTATGCTATATGATTGTACATCGGAATCAATCTTCTCCGCTTCCGCCTTTTTGCTACCAAGCTTTTTGCGATAAAGTTCGCAGCCGCCATCATCAATTTTTTGCGGATAAAACACATATTTGCGATCCGGAGAATATTTGACAAGGTTATAGGCAGAACCGACTCCATTCACATCTTTATCGTCAAACACACGATCCCCAACGACCATCGGCTCATACTTATTCTTCCGCGCCATCGTCAGTTCATTGTCTTTCACATACATGATGAAATCCAGATCATCACCCTTTGACGTCATTCCGCCCAGGATTCGCGGCACAAACACAATGCCAAGCCCAATGACAACAAGCAATGCAGCTGCAATAGCTGCTGTCTTCCATGAAAAACCCTTTTTATGTTTCTTACCAGCCGCATCTGCGCCGCCCATTTTCTCCGCCGTATTTCCAAAGAACATGCCGCACTGCTGACAAAACAAGTCGTTCATTCCGTTGGCCGCTCCGCAGTTCGGACAGAATTTCTTCTGCGCTGCCGCTTCGGGAACCATCATTGCCGTACCCGTCTCGACCACCCCTGTGGGCGAGATTTCCACTGTTTCGACCGTCTCTGGCCCGCCGCCTGCTGCACCTGCTTCCGCTGTCATCTCAGCTTCGACTTCTGCTGATGCCTCTGCTTCCGCTGTCATCTCAGCTTCGACTTCTGCTGATGCCTCTGCTTCCGGTATCATCTCCGCCCCGACTTCTGCTGATGCCTCTGCTTCCGCTGTCATCTCCGCCCCGACTTCTGCTGATGCTTCTGCTTCCACTGTCGTCTTCCCTGTTACGCCTTCTTCCCCAGCTTTCTCTGCCGTCAGATTCCCTGTCTCCACTGCATCAGAACGCACCGCCGGCTGTCCTTCTTCCTGAAATTCAGTTTCTTCCCGAAAATCATTCTCCTCCTGCAAGATGACTGTCTTATCATCGTCATTATAACTTGGACTGTCCGAGGCAACCTTCGCTCCACAGTTAAAACAGAATATCGCATCCTCTTCTAATTCAGTACCGCATTGTTCACAAAACATTTTCGTCCTCCTCATTCGTAAACTTTTGTCTTTATTCCTGTTCGTACAAACCCTCACACAGCATCGCCCAGGATTCCCTGTTGCGGTACCATATAGCATCAAATTCTTCTATGCCAAGCGGACATGGATGCCGCCCGTTTTCTATCGTCACGCTGGCTCCCTGCAGGTCTAACTGCACCCAGTCGCTGAATCCGCCCAGATTTACATTATACCCCTTCTGTGTGTTGACAGGGCCATATTTTATGACCTTCTGCAGATCTAAGGCCAGTGCATGGGACTTCTCGGAAGTCTCTAACGTGTTTCCGTTCACGTCATAATAGATTAATTGTCCTTTGGAATGATAGCTTAAGAAATAATCATATGTCCTCTTCCGGGATTCCTGTACCAGCGCCTGTGTCTCCGGCTCCGATACGGCATATGCGCCTTTATAATTTCCGTATGACGGTTCCGGTTTTAAATCAATGTCGCTCCATCCCGCATCAAAGTTATTATTTAAATCCACACCATTCGCATTGCTCTTCCATAATCTCTGATACTCTTCAAAAGAAATGATCTCAGTCTTGCCTTCGGCTTCCCGGTCATAATCTTCCTGTTTATAATAATCGGCCCAGTTCCAGTCGCCGTTCATGTCCTCTTCCAACACCAGATATGCCTGATCCCGCAGATAGCAGTCATACACAAGCTGTCCGATTTCCGGATGATACATCGCCCCTGTCCCCAGCTGGCTGATCGTCACGCCATCGGGATTGGACATGGGAATCACATGAATCGCCGTGTGTTCCAAAAGTTCCCGGTAAGACTTTCCCTGATAACTTCCACAGTCATAATTGGCCGCATAATATTCCAGCATCCGCATGACAAGCTGGGCAGTCATATACTCCCTGCCATGAATGGCAGCCTGGACAAAAATATGGTGTTTTGCATCAGGAGATCCCAGACACACTTCATAGATATCCCGTCCATCCACACTGTTTCCCACCACTTCACAGGAAAGACATTCTCCATAGGTACTGCAGAGTGTCTGAATATCCTCTGCCATCTTATCATAAGTATACAGGGCATCTGTCACATCAACCACAGATAACTGGCTCGAATCGTCACGGTAGTCCACACGAATGCAATAATCTGCATTCAGATATCCTTCCTGCCCGGTTTCTTCAACTGTCACCTTATAGAAATTCCGTTCCCCTTCTGCAACAGCCTCCCCCTTCCAGAGAAGATACTGTCCCGCTCTCACCTCTGCGATCTCATCCCCGTCCAGTCCCGGTGTCTGTCTCAGATGCATATAATCTGCAGGCGCCGCCACCAGAATGACATCGGCCGCAGATTCTTCCTGCGTTTCCTCTTCCGGCAGTTCCTCTGTCATGCCCTCCTCTGTCCCGGCAATCTCCACATCTTCACTGTGGACTGCTTCGCTGCGGCTTTCGTCCGTCTGCCTGTGCAGATGTGTTGAAAGAATCAGGGCAAGCAGCACAATAATAATGACTACCACGGCTATCATGGCTGCCAGCAGATATTTCACACTCTTATTCGATTTCTTCTGTGTTTCTCCTTGTACAACTGACTGCACGACAGGTTTTATAACGGGCTGTCCGCATCCCGGACAAAACTTTCCGGCATCGGGAATCTCCCGTCCACATCCCGGACATATCATCTATCCTACCCTCCTAGAATCCCAGACTATCCAGTATACTCTGGAAGAAATCCGAGTAACGGTCCACCGACTGGTCATCCTGCATGGCTCCTGTCAACTTGAAAGTGTCATTGGCATAAACTTCAAATTCCAATACAAAAGACGAATCTCCCTTTTGACCCTCATAATACACATACTGCTTTGATGCCCCCGCATCTTCATAAGTATACCACTGCCCCGGGGTATCGGAATACAGATCAAGAATCTCCCCCACTGTATATCCGGGAGCAATATTATTTAACTTACCATCTTTGACCTTGATGACCGAATCATCCGTGGTAGAAGCGGTCTCTGCCCCCGACCGCATCATCTGATACTTCTGCGATCCGGCATCCGAGAACTGCTCAGGCTCCTGTGACGCTGCAGCTTCCTCCTCTACAGGCAGCTGTAACTGCGTATCCTGTGTCTTGTCATCCTTCTCATTTCCTGCGGAATCCTCTTGATCCCTGGATGTGTCCTGTTTTTTTTCCTCCTGATCGGACTCGTCATCTTCATCATCTGATGCATCTTTATCCCGGCTCTCTGGCTCTTCCTCATCCGCAGACTTCCGCGCTTCCCTGGAATCCTTCTCCTCATCGCTCACGAACTTCTCCGCCACCTGGGACACCGTCTCGGAAATAGCATTTCTTTTTATCCACACGATACAAAATACCACCAGACACAGCACGATCGCAATAATCAGCCTGATCAGGAATCTATTAATACCCTGATAAATCCTGCTGCGCTTCGTAGCCCGAAAATCCTGACGACTCATATACAGCTCGCGATATAATTCCTCCAGCGTCTGCTGTCTGTTTTCCGCCATAACGGACAAACCCTTGTCAATAGCCATTGCCACATTGCCAGGCAGCTTTTTTATCACTGAACGGATCGGCACAAGCGTATCCCTTCGGATCCGATTGATCGCCTCATCCGGGACCCGCCCGGTCAGCATCCTGTACATAGTCGCGCAGAGACTGTAAATATCTGTCCAGGTGCCCTGGTGACCGTTGGAAGAATACTGTTCGATCGGCGCATACCCATGCTTTAACACTACCGTCATGCTTTTGTCCGACTGGCTGTCAAAATAACGCGCAGAGCCGAAATCAATCAACTTAACCTGTTGATCCTGGGTGATCATCAGATTATCCGGACTGATATCCCTATGTAACAGTTTATGCCCGTGTATCACGGCAAGCGACTCGATCACCGGCTTCATAAGCGCCAGAGTTTCTTCTACGGAAATCACACCGCCTCTTTGCTTTAGATACTCTTTCAGGGTGATCCCTTCTATGTATTCCATGACAATATAGGCTGTCCTGTTTTCATAGAAAAAATCCTTGACCGAGACAATACCCGGCAGGTTAAAGAACTGCGCCAGCGTGGACGCCTCCCTGACAAACCGCTCCAATCCCTGATGGAATTCACCGCTCCCGGACTGTGTGATCGTGTAAATCTGTGTGTGATCGGCCGATGAGGTATCACGCGCAACCAGATTGGCCGGATAAAATTCCTTAATGGCAATCTTGATCTGCATATTATTATCCCACGCCAGATAAGTGATTCCAAAGCCGCCCTCACCAAGTGTTTTACCGATTGTATATTTCTGATTCAATATCGTACCAGGCTTCAAGATATGTAAAGAATCCGGCATTTCATGTATGCGGTATCCACAATATGGGCACACATTGTCATCATCCTGTACCTTTTTAAAACATCCGTAGCATATTTGCGCCATGTTATCTTCCTCAAATATCCGTATTTATTCTTCTATCTTAGCCCCGCAATACACACAGAACCTGGAACCGCCCGCCAGTTCTGCACTGCACTTCGGACACCTGATAACCGAAGGCTGTCTGACCTGCGTTCCACAGGATGGACAGAAGGCACTGCCCTTCATCACTTCCGTACCGCACTTTTCACATATTACGATTCCTTTAAGCTGACATAGGCTTTCTGTCAGTTTATCCAGAATGCCGTCCACCAGTTCTATTTCATGTAACAACTCCTCTGCCGCAAGTTTCTCACCTGCCTTATGCGCCTGATAACACGCTTCTCCCAGTTTGGAGATACATTCTTCCCTTCTCGCCTTATTCTTGGATATCTCACTGGTAAGTTTCGTCTGCTCGGATATACCCTTGGCTTTCTGTGAAATCGTGCTGCCTGCTTCTGACACTCCACTGCTGAGCTTATCGATGATTGACATGTTCTTTTCCTCCCGTTCTTACGTTTTCCTATATCTTATCTATATCCTGACCAGTATAACAGAAAAATTATCCTTGGCGCCTCCCTCATAAATCTTCTTAATCAGGCTGTCCAACGCAGTATTCAATGGACTGCGCCTGCACTTTTTCAGATATTTCTCCATAATCCGTTCCGGACACATCTTATACAAACCATCACTGCAAAGCATGAAGACCATGCCCGGCTGGGTCTGATCCGTACTGCTTGTGATCCTGACATCTTCTGCGATCCCGATCGCATTGACCAGTTTGCCCCGATTGGGATGATGCCTTTTCATCCGATTACTCACAGCCAGGTTGGTCTGATTTTCCCACACCTCATCCACCGTCATCTGCTTCACCCGTGCCCGGTCGCACCGATAGATCCTGCTGTCACCGGCACTCAGGATTCCGTACCGCCCACGGTAAACAAACAGGGCAACCGCCGTGGTGCCGCTGATCTCGCGGCCACCGGACATCTGCCAGATATTCCGATTGGCTTTCTCCAGCACTTGATTGAGCGAATAGATCATCCTGGAAAAATCACAGTCGAAGTCTGTCTCCCGAAAACCCTTCCACCAGCCGGCCATACCGTCAGCCACCTCTCTGCTGGCCCGCTCCCCATGGCTGTGCCCACCCATACCGTCAGCCACACAAAACAACCCAATCTCTTCCTCGGCCGCCATAAAGACAGCATCCTGGTTTATGGTTCGCTCTAGTCCGATATCGCACACACCTTTATATTCCATCGTCCAGTCTCCATAATCCCATTTTCATCATTTTACTTCAAATTTCAATTCCAGTCTTCCCAGCTTAATGATGTTTTCTGAAAAGATCTCCGTATCAGCCAGTATTTTACTGCCATTGACATAGGTCCCATTGGCCGACTGCAGATCTTTTATGTAGAATTTGCCATCCCTGACACTGATCTCGCAGTGTTTGCTGGAAACAGATTTCTCATAATCCAATACAATGTCACACATTCCTGCTTTACGCCCGACTGTGACAGACTGCTCTAAAGGAACCTGGAAAGTTTTGGCCATCGAATGGATATCTGTCAATATAATATGGTACGTATTTCTATTATTCCATATCATGTAAGTACGCCCGTCATCGTCAGGTATATTGGTATGTACCAGTTCCGTCTTTTCGTCCATCGGATCGATGCTGCGTTCCAGCTCCTGCAGAATATTGTCATCAATAGGCTCAAACTGTACCTTGTTCCGTTTCCTTCTTAGGATAATCAATATGATCACAATGACCACTGCCGCCAAAATAACAAAACAGAAAATCACGATCAAAACTGACATTTTC
>CAYUKT010000027.1:0-4617 GCA_964445285.1 uncultured Bacteroides sp.
ATAAATTGAGGAGTAAGATACATGAGCAGTGTTCAATTATTAGATAAGACCAGAAAGATTGGGAAACTTTTACACAACAATAATTCAGGCAAGGTAGTGTTCAATGACATCTGTGATGTCCTCAAGGAAATTCTTGTTTCCAATGTGCTTGTCATCAGCAGGAAAGGTAAGGTGCTGGGCATTGGCGATATGGATTCGGTGGAGTCCATCACGGAATTGATCGTGGATCACGTGGGCGGGTTTATCGATCCAATGCTTAATGAGCGTCTTTTGGGCGTTCTTTCCACGAAGGAGAATGTGAATCTGGAGACGCTGGGGTTTGAGAGCGTGGATACCAAACGGTTCCAGGCAGTGATCGCTCCCATTGAGATCTCCGGAGAGCGGCTGGGTACGTTGTTCCTCTACAAGTGCGGTGACCAGTACGATATAGATGATATTATCCTGTGTGAGTACGGTACCACTGTGGTGGGGCTTGAGATGCTGCGGGCGGTGAGCGAAGAGAACGCGGAGGAAAACCGTAAGGTCGCAGTGGTCAAGTCAGCGATCAGTACGCTGTCATTCTCAGAAATGGAAGCGATCACGCATATTTTTGATGAACTGGGCGGTATGGAAGGAATTCTTGTGGCCAGCAAGATTGCAGATAAGGTGGGCATCACCAGGTCAGTCATCGTCAATGCGCTGCGCAAGTTCGAGAGTGCGGGCGTGATAGAATCCCGTTCTTCCGGCATGAAGGGTACGTATATCAAGGTGTTGAACGATGTGGTCTTCGATGAGGTGGAGAAGTTAAAGGAGCAGGGCCGGTTTTAAACGGTAATTACATATAAGACAATGGAATGTCGGATGGAAATTTCCATCTTATGGAAAAGGATTTACAGAAAGCGGCAGGGAATGGCGCTGTAAGTCCTTTTTATATTTAAAGAGCAATATGAATTGTGAAAATCCATCGAAAAACCTTGTAATTTTTGATATTTTTATTATAATGGAGTATGGATTGTATTAGCGTGGAAGGAGTATGACTATGAGTTCTTTGATTAACACCAATGTTTTTGACTATGTCAATGTGTTAGACAAGGCTATGGATGCATCCTGGCTCCGCAATGAGGCGATTTCCAATAATATTGCCAATGCGGATACGCCCGGATACAAGAGACAGGACGTGAATTTCGAGATACAGCTTGCCAAGGCTCTTAGACATTCCAGATATAAGACAATGGATGCCAAGGTGGCTGACGTGAAGATGAACCGTCTGAATCCGATCGCTTACACGGACTATGCGGGGTTCTCTTACCGCCTGGATGGCAATAACGTGGATCCGGATACCGAGGGTGTGTATCTTGCCAAGAATCAGGTAGTGTACCAAGGGCTTTATCAGAGCGTGCATCAGGAATTTAAGAACCTGCAGGCAGTTATGAAGTAGTATTTACAAGAATAGATCATATAAGGGGAGGAATACATATGGCAATGTTTAGCGCATTTGATATCAATGCCACCGGTATGACGGCGGAGCGTTTCCGTATGGATACCATCGCACAGAATGTGGCGAATGCGAACACTACCCGCACGGAGGACGGGACGCCCTACCGCAGGAAGGTAGTAGTATTTGAGGAGAAAAATTCCCAGACACCGTTTCATCAGGTGTTAAATAAGGCAAGGGACCGCTATTCGGGAAGTGGTGTGAAGGTGACGGGTGTCTATGAGGATACCTGGACGGAAGGCAACATGGTTTACGATCCTTCTCATCCGGATGCCGATGAGAATGGTTATGTTATATATCCGAATGTGAATATCATCACCGAAATGACGAACCTGATCGATGCGAGCCGTGCGTATCAGGCGAACACCACGGCTTTTTCTGCGAGCAAGAATATCGCAACGATGGGCCTGAGTATGTTGAACGGCTGATAAGTTAGTAAAAGGACATGGGAGGAAGGGACATGGCTTTAGATATTACGGCATTGTATAATGTATCATCGGGAGCGATTAAGGAGGCGGCTAAAGCGGCGCCTACCACCCGGACGGAGACATATACGGACAATGGTTTTGACAGTTTGTTACATACAGCGATCGACAATCTGAGTACAACGAATAACTATCTTTCTGATGCGGAGAATGAAGAGATCAAATGGGCGCTGGGGGAGACCGAGAACACCCACGATCTCAGCATCGCTTTGCAGAAGGCTTCCACAGCACTGCAGTATACGGTTGCCATCAGGGATAAGTTGATGGAAGCATACAAGGAACTTATCCAGATGCAGGTCTAGTATTTAGCGTGTAAGAGGGAAATACTGAAGGAGAACAAGTTGCTGTGGATAAATTATTAGACAAATTAAGAGAATTGGGAAATAAGATAATGGAATGGTGGAACAGGTTCACCGCGAAGCAGAAGACGCTGATCATCGGCATCATCTCGGTTGTGATCCTGGCTATCGTGATCATCGTATCGATGCTGACCAAACCGCAGTACGTATTGCTCCGGGAATGTGAGACGACCAAGGAAGCGGCGGAAGTGCGGGATCTGTTGAACGGGGAAGAGCTTACATACGAAATCTCGGATGATGGACTGGTGATAAGGATTCTGGCAGAGCAGCTCTCTGATGCGAATCTTTTACTTGGCGCCAACAATATCCAGGCGGCCAGTTATGGAATCAATAATGTGACGGATGGCAGTTTTTCCACCACCGAATCCGACAAACAGAAGAAATATGTAGTATATCTGGAAAAAAGACTGGAGAACGATGTGCTCTCTAAGTTTACGGCGATCAAAAGCGCATTTGTGACCTTGAATATCCCGGAGGATACCGGTACGCTGATCGCCCAGGAAGAGGAGTCTTCCGCATGGCTCCTGCTGGAATTAAAGGACGAGTTCTCTCAGGAGAGCGCGGCCTATTTGGCGCGCGCTGTAGCCACTTCCATGGGCAATGAGACCACAGATAATATTGTGATCATGGATACGGAAGGCAATATGCTCTTTACAGGGGAGGACAATTACAGCACGTCCGGTACAGCGACCGCGCAGCTGTCTGTGAAGAGCGAAGCGGAGAAAAATATGATCAACAACGTGCGCCGGGTAATTCTGGGTACGAATGAATTTGATAATGTTGAGGTTTCTCCCAATCTGGTACTGGATTTTGCCACTGAGAAAAAAACGACACACACATATACGCCGGCGGATGGGCAGACACAGGGCGTCTTAAGTCATGAGGATGTCTATTCGTCTGAGAATAACAGCGGTGTGAGCGGGATACCGGGCACGGATTCCAATGATGACGATACCACTTATGTGCTGGAAGACAATACCAATTCTTCTTCCACAGTCAGTGAGGAGTCCAGGGACTATCTGCCTAATGAGGAGATTACTACCAAAGAGACGCCGGCGGGCGTGATCAATTATAGTTCTTCTTCCCTGGCGGCATCCCTGATCCAGTACAATGTGATCCGGGAGGAAGATGTGGAGACACAGGGGCTTCTGGACGGTGTCACCTGGGAGGAATATAAGCTGGCCAACAAAGAACGCACCAGGCTGGAGGTAGATGAGTCATTCTATGCGGCGGTGTCAAATGCGACAGGCATTGCCACAGATAATATAACACTGGTAGCTTACAGTGAGAATCTTTTCTTCGATGCGGAAGGCTCCGGCATCACGGCTACGGACATTCTGCAGATCGTGCTGATCATAGTGATCCTGGCGCTGCTTGCGTTTGTGGTTCTCAGGAGTATGAAGGGCGAGAAGCACGAGGAGGAAGAAGAGGAGTTGTCTGTGGAGACATTGTTACAGTCCACGGTACAGCTTGAGGAGATCTCTTCTGAGAATGAGAGTGAAGAGAAACGTCTTGTCAATAAGTTCGTGGAAGAAAATCCGGAAGCGGCGGCCAATCTGCTGCGCAACTGGTTAAACGAGGACTGGGGGTAGTATAAATGGCGGCAAAGGCATCTGACGAGAAGATAGGCGGACTACAGAAAGCGGCTATTTTGATGATCGCGCTGGGACCGGAGAAGTCTGCGGCAATCTTTAAACATCTGAAAGAGGAAGAAATAGAAGAATTAACATTGGAGATAGCGAATACCAGGAGTATCACACCTCAGGTCAAGGACGAAGTGGTCAATGAATTCTATCAGGTGTGTCTGGCGCAGCAGTATATTGCAGAAGGTGGTATCAATTACGCCAAGGAACTGCTGGAGAAGTCTTTTGGCGCAGAGAAGGCCATGGATGTGATCGGCAAGCTGACGGCATCTTTACAGGTAAAGCCTTTCGAGTTTATCAGAAAGACAGATGCGGCGCAGCTTCTGAACTTTATCCAGGACGAACATCCGCAGACCATTGCATTGATCCTGTCTTATTTATCGGCAGCCCAGGCGGCGATCATTGTTTCAGCATTACCGCCGGACAGACAGGCCGATGTAGCGAAGCGTATTGCGGTGATGGACCGTACGAGTCCGGATGTGATCAAGGAAGTGGAGAAAGTATTGGAATCAAAGCTGTCAAGCCTGGTAAATCAGGATTATACGATCATCGGCGGCGTGGACGCTGTCGTGGAGATTTTGAATACGGTAGACCGTGGTACGGAGAAACATATCATGGAGACCTTGGAGATCGAGGAGCCGGAACTGGCGGACGAG
>CAYUKT010000027.1:4627-6864 GCA_964445285.1 uncultured Bacteroides sp.
ATTCGAGGATATTCTGCTTTTGGACGACCGTGCGATCCAGCGTGTGCTGCGTGACGTGGATAACAGTGATCTGGCGATCGCGCTTAAGGGATCTAATGAGGAAGTACAGAATGCGATCTTTAACAACCTCTCCAAGCGTTTGGCAGTCATGATCAAGGAAGATATGGAGTTCATGGGCCCTGTGCGTATGAAGGATGTGGAAGAAGCACAGCAGAAGATTGTAAATATCATCAGGAAGCTGGAAGACTCCGCAGAAATTGTTATCTCCAGAGGTGGAGGTGACGAGATCATTGTCTAAGAATGTATTTAAATCTTTTTGGGTCAGGGTATCCGATGATGATAAATGTGTGGTAGACAGCAATGTCCGGCTGGAAGAGCGGATTGCCCAGTGGGAGACGTTACGCCGGACGAATGAGAACGCCGTTCCCCAGTATGATGGGGAGGAAGAGGGTGAGGCCGCCGAGTTTGTGAGTGGAATAGGCGGTGAAGAGATAGATGCCCTTTTTGCCGATGGCGGGCGGAGTAATGTGATCAAAGCCGCGCCTGAGGAAGCGGGACCGGATCTGGAGGCTGTCAGGGCAGAAGCTCAGGAAATACTTGATACCGCGCAGGCGCAGGCCGATGAGATGATCCGGAATGCGCAGGCGGAGATTGAGGCGCAGCGCAGGCAGGCCAGGGACGAAGCCAGTAAGCAGGGGTATAACGAGGGATACCAGCAGGGACTTGCCGAGGCGGATGGCATGAAACGGGCCTTGGCGGAAGAAAAGCGTCAGTTAGAGGCAGAATACGAACAGCTCGTGGAAGATCTTGAACCCGAGTTTATTGATACGATCACAGCCGTCTACAATCATATCTTTCATGTGGATCTGGCGGATAACAGAGATATCCTGGTGCATCTGATAGATTCCACTTTGCGGAAAGTGGAGAGCAGCAGGACTTTTATCGTACATGTCTCCGCGGAAGATTACCCCTACGTCAATATGCAGAAGCAGGCGCTTGTGGAGGGTGCGGTAGCCGGCCGGGGTCTGATCGAGATCATTGAGGATATCGCCCTTGCCAAAGGCGACTGTCTGATCGAGACGGACGGCGGTATCTTCGACTGTGGTATTGGTACACAGCTGGAGGAACTGACGAAGAAATTACGTGTGTTATCTTTTGAAAAGACGGAATAAGAAAGACGGAGCAAGATGCAGAGAGCCGATCATGAATAAAGCAATCAATTTTTATAAATACAGCAGCATATCGGACGAAACCTTTTTCAAAAAAATGGGCAAGGTGGAAAATGTGGTAGGTCTCACGATTGAGTCTGCCGGCCCGGAAGCGAAGCTGGGAGATCTGTGTCTGATCTATCCGGCCGGGGACTATCCGCCGATCACGGCAGAGGTAGTAGGCTTTAAAGAGCGCAGGACGCTGTTGATGCCCTGTGACAACACTGATGGGATTGGTCTGGGTTGTATCGTGGAGAATACGGGCAATCCTTTGACGGTGCCGGTGGGTGATGACCTTTTGGGAAAGGTGCTGGACGGTCTGGGGCGGCTGGACGGGGAATATATGCCGGGCGTTCCCTACAGCGTGGAGGCACAGCCGCCGGATGCCATGAGCAGGAAGATCATTGCGGATGTACTTCCTTTGGGCGTCAAGGCCATCGATGGGTTGATGACGGTGGGCAAAGGCCAGCGTATCGGTATCTTTGCCGGTTCCGGCGTAGGAAAGTCCACATTGATGGGTATGTTTGCCCGCAATACCAAAGCAGATATCAATGTGATCGCTCTCATTGGCGAGCGCGGCAGAGAGGTGCGCGAGTTTGTGGAGAGGGATCTGGGCGAAGAGGGTATGCGCCGGTCCGTGGTGGTGGTAGCTACCTCGGATAAATCGGCTTTAGAGAGAAATAAAGCAGCCAAGACAGCCTGTGCGATCGCGGAATATTTCAGGGATCAGGGCAAGGATGTCCTGTTGATGATGGATTCCCTGACACGTTTTTCCATGGCGCAGAGAGAGATAGGGCTTGCCAGCGGGGAACCACCGGTATCCAGGGGCTATCCGCCCAGTGTGTATTCGGAGATGCCAAGGCTTTTGGAGCGGGCAGGGTGTGCCAGCGTGGGTTCCATTACGGGACTGTATACGGTGCTGGTGGACGGTGATGATATGAACGAGCCGATCACGGACACGGCCAGAAGTATTCTGGACGGCCATATCATGCTGAACAGAAAACTGGCCCATCAGAATCATTATCCGGC
>CAYUKT010000027.1:6874-8949 GCA_964445285.1 uncultured Bacteroides sp.
GCAGAGCATTTCCAGATGTATGAGCCAGATCGTGGATAAAGAACATAAGATGCTTGCCGGCAAATTAAAGAATGTGCTGGCTACTTATAATGAGGCGGAGGATCTGATCAATATCGGCGCCTATAAGAGCGGCAGTAACCGCAACATTGATTATGCCATAGAGAAGATTGAGGCGGTCAATGATTTCCTGATGCAGGATGTGGATTCCAAGTACAGCTATGAGGAATCGGTGGATATGCTGCGGGAGCTTTTTGCGGAAAGCTAGAAAAAGCCTTTGTCCGGCCGGACGATAAAAAGGCAAAGATGAGGTGACCGGCCATGGCAAAGTTCCGGTACAGGATGCAGAGTATCCTGAATATCAAATATCAGCTTGAGACCCAGGCGAAGATGGAAGTCGGCAGGGCGCAGATGCAGCTGAATGAGGAGGAGGAGCGGCTTCAGAAGTTTAAGGACCGCAAGGAAGCCTACTTCGAGGAAGGCAGACGGATGCGCAGTAAAGCTCTCAATGTCAAGGATCTGCGTGATAACAGAAATGCCCTGCGGGTGATGGATGACAGGATCGAGGAGCAGAAAGAGCAGGTTAGGAAGGCCGAGGAAGTGCTCGAGAAGGCCAGGGAGAAGCTGAAAGAGATCATGCAGGAACGCAAGATGCATGAGAAACTGAAAGAGAAAGCATTAGCCCAGTTCTTGCAGGAGGAGAATGCTGCCGAAGGCAAGATCGTGGATGAACTTACCAGCTACACCTACGGACAACGTGGAAAGAGGAATGGGAATGGCGAGTGAAATTGTAAATATGGCTGAAGAAGCCCCAGTAGATAAAAAAGCAGAAAAAAAGAGATTAAAAGAAGAACGCAATAAGATAAAGAGTGACCGCAAAGCCCAGAAGAAGGAAGCCAAACAGCGCGCCAAGGAAATTTCCGAGCAGGAGGCTAAGCTCAGCGAGGATGAGGAGGCGGGCGGTGTATCCGTATTTTTGGTAACGGTTGTTATTGTTATTATCTGGATCGCGATCCTCTGTCTTCTGATCAAGCTGGACGTGGGCGGATTTGGTTCCAGTGTGCTTGCGCCCGTATTGAAGGACGTACCGGTGATCAATAAGATATTGCCGGCTGATACGGTGGTGACCACCGATGACACCGAATCTTACGGCGGTTATACCAGCCTGCGGGAGGCGGTGGACTATATCAAGGATCTGGAACTGCAGATTGAGGAGCTGCAGTCCGCTACCAATACCAGTTCTGAGGAAGTGAACGATTTGCGGGCGGAGGTTGAGAGACTGCAGACCTTTGAGGATGCGCAGATTGAGTTCGAACGTATCAAGACGGAGTTTTATGAGGAAGTCATCTATGCCGAGAACGGACCGGGGGCGGAGGAGTACCAGAAGTACTATCAGACCATGGATCCGACCACGGCGGAATATCTGTATAAACAGGTAGTGGAGCAGGTGGAGGCTGATAAGGAGATTCAGGATTATGCGCAGGCTTATGCAGAGATGAAACCGAAACAGGCAGCATCGATCTTTGAGGCCATGACGGATGATCTGGATCTGGCGGCTAAGATCCTGGATCAGATGAGTGCGGAGGATCGAGGTAATATCCTGGGGGCCATGGATCCGGAGATCGCGTCCAGATTGACGAAGATCATGGACCCGGATTCGTGAGAGAGAAAGCTGGTTTTCATAGTCTGTTTGTTTAGATTCTTTTGAAATATATTTGTGTATATACTATAGGGACATCGTAGAAGTGCCGATATAATAAGCAGAGTGATTCTTTGATGTTCAGGATATAAGGATCATGAGTATGTCTCAGGAAGTATGTAGGAGATGTAGATATATACCACATGGAATATCGTGTGTTATATATAGAGTGCCGCAAGGCATGAGTACCTTGAAAACTTAAGAAAGGAGGAAGAAAGGAAATGACGGTAAACAATGTAAATGCTCTGCTTGCTTACACTGCAAACCAGAAAGTCCAGACGGCGGCGAAGACGGAAGAAGTCGTGAAAGAAGGGTTTGATAAGCTCATGACCAAGATGAGTGACCAGCTCGGGAATCTGCAGGCCAAGGCGGCTGCGGC
>CAYUKT010000027.1:9049-12172 GCA_964445285.1 uncultured Bacteroides sp.
TGGTGGAAGAAGTTGCCGATGTACTGGACATTCCGCTTGAAAAAGTGGAGGAAGTCATGGAAATCCTGGGATTGACGGCGATAGATTTATTTGATCCGGTCAATTTAAAACAGCTGTTATTAAATCTTACAGACAGCGTGGACGAAGTGGCTCTTGTGACCAATGAAAACCTCTATGGCAATCTGCAAGAACTGTTTGCGGCAGTAGAGGAGAGTTTGGGAGCATTGCAGGAAGAACTCGGACTGAATGCAGAAGAACTGGATGCACTGATAGAGCAGATTAGTTCCGAAGCGCAGCCAGAGGCAGCGGTACAGGAGATGACGGAGGAACCTGAAGTGAGCGTGGAAGGCATGAAAGATTATGCCGTATCCGTGCAGAGAGGCGGCGAGACCGTGCAGATCAAAGTTACCGTGGATGATGCCAGCGGTACAAAGAGTACCAGCGAGCAGGTGACAGATTCACCTGAGACACAGATTCAGGCGCCTGTGAAGCAGGAGAAGGCGGCTTCTGACATGGGGCAGCATGGGCAGGAAAGTGCTTTTGCAGGCCATCATGCGGTGGGCAACGCTATTTTACAGGAACTCTTACAGCAGGTAGAGCATACGGAAGCGCCGGTGGAACAGCCGATCTACCAGTCGGCACAGCCAGAGCAGATCATGAATCAGATCGTGGAGTACATGAAGATCAATGTCAGCGAAGATACCCAGAAGATGGAGATGCAGCTTCATCCCGCGAGTTTAGGGACGGTCAATGTACAGATCGCAGCTAAGGACGGGGTTATCACAGCACAGTTTACGGCGCAGAATGAGACCGTGCGTGCGGCAATCGAGTCACAGATGATTCAGCTCAAAGAGCAGTTTGAGGAACAGGGTATCAAAGTAAATGCCGTGGAAGTCACAGTAGCCAATCATGCTTATGGCGATCAGTCCTTTGAAGGTCAGGAAAATATGGATCAGGATAAGGGAAATGCCAAAAAGAGCACCAGAAGGATCAACTTGGACCTGATGGGTGAGGAAGATGAACTTGCCGAGATGGAAGATTCCGAGAGGATCGCGGTGGAAATGATGCAGGCAAACGGCAACACAGTGGACTATATGGCATAGACAGGATGAACGAGACAGCTAAGGTTAGATAACATAATCACAGAAAGGAGTCAGACATATGGGAGTAGTGCAACAAGTCGAGGACGGCAAGTTAGTAGAATCCAATTCCGCGGCGTCCCTTGCGAACAAAAGCGCTAAGAAGACCGGTAATGACAGTCTTGACAAAGACGCGTTCTTACAGCTTCTGGTAGCGCAGATGAAGTATCAGGATCCATTGGAGCCCACTTCTAACACCGAGTATATTTCCCAGTACGCGACATTCTCAGAATTGGAGCAGATGCAGAATATGAGCGCATCGATGGATCTGTTCAGGGCATCTTCCCTGGTAGGGCAGACCGTATTGATGAAGGTGACGGACAGCTCCGGCAGGACCACAGATGTACAGGGTAATGTGGATTACGTGGTATACGAGAGGAACAAAGCGTATCTGTCCATTAACGGGGAATTATATTCCATGGACGATCTGGATACCGTAGCAGATCCTACTTATCTGGAAGCATACAAACTGGCAGCGGAGTTCTTAAATGATTATAATAAGCTTCCTTCCCTTGACAAACTGACGATCGCGGATAGGGAGAGAGTAGAGAAGCTGGATAAGATTTATAAAAACATGACGGATTACCAGAAGAACTTCCTCACAGATGAGCATGGAAAGACACTGGAGAAGTATGTTGCTAAGATGAGAGATCTGGTAGCGATTGACGAGGCAGATAAAGGCGAGGAGACTGACAAAGACCCGGATACGGACAAAGATCCGGACAAAGACGGAGCGGACGGCGATAAGTAACAGGCAGGACGCAGCAGCTATCTCAAGGAAGAGAGTAGATTGAAAAATCAAAGATTTTTCAATCGCAAATTTGTGCAGAGGCACAAATTCGCAGGTTGAGAAAGGAGCATGGTTATTAATATGAAGATTCAAGGCAACTCATTCCTTTCCATAGAACAGCTGCAAGATCAATATTTACATGGCAATAAGCCAAAAGGCAGTGCGCTTACCCAGGAAGGTTTAAGCTTTCAGGATATCTTATCCGGTAAGAAGAACAGTATCCAGGAAAATGGGGAAGTCAGATTTTCCAAGCACGCAGCCAACCGGCTGGCAGACAGGAATATTGAACTGACGAAGGATCAGGTCAACCGCCTGAACCTGGGAGCAGCAAAAGCATCTGCGAAAGGAATCAACGAATCACTGGTCCTGGTGGATTCCCTCGCGTTTATCGTGAATGTACCGAATCAGACGGTCATCACTGCGATGAATCAGACAGAGACCGATGAAAATGTATTTACAAATATTGACGGAGCCGTGATCATATAGCCGGACCTTAACGGAGGCTTAAAGGCCCTTGACTGACAGATAGGGCGGACGGTTTCTCACAGAATAAGGAGGTCATTTCATTATGATGAGATCATTGTTCTCTGGTGTGGCAGGTCTTAAGACACATCAGACAAGAATGGACGTTATCGGTAACAATATCGCTAACGTTAACACTACAGCGTACAAGGCACAGTCCATGGTATTCAGCGACTTATTATATCAGCAGACACAGGCAGCTACCGGCGCTAACGAGGCGACCGGACGAGGCGGCACCAACCCCAGACAGATCGGTCTGGGTTCCAAGACATCGGCAATCTCCACAGCGATCACCAGACAGGGTTCCGCGCAGTCTACCAATAATCCGTTTGATATTATGATCACAGGAGAATCCTTCTTCGTGGTCAACAACGGTACGCAGAATTTCTTTACCAGGGACGGTTCCTTCACCATTGACGGCGCAGGTAATCTGGTTATGGCAAGTACCGGTTTTAAGGTAATGGGCTGGCAGTATGATGAAACTACCGGCGATATCAGGGCCGATACGGTGTCTGCGTTGCAGGTTATGCACAGAAAGAACCTGGAAGTGGGCGCAGAGTCCACGACCAAGGCTTATGCATCGGGTATTCTGGATAAGAACGACACCGATGTCAACAGCACCGGCGGTAAGATCATGACACTGGCTTTCTTCGATAATCTGGGTTATGAGTA